>JAZQAV010000195.1:0-5010 GCA_045545435.1 Eggerthellaceae bacterium
CGCGCGAGCCGCCGCTTGTCATCATGCTCCTCTTTCAGTCGTCGTCTATTCTTGGCCGCCCTCTTGCAGGTAGAGGAAGTTCCTGTCGTACCAGTCGATGAGCTCGTCGCGCTGGATGAGATAGTTCCTCTTCCTGCCCTCGAAGCGCCTGATCGGTAATGGGTCCACCTTCCTTTCGGCCATCGCATAGACGCGACCCCTGCTCCAGTGCAGAAGCGCCGCGACCTCCCTGACGTTGTAGAAGTCCTTCAGGAGGACCAGCGTTCCGCTCTCGTGTTCTATGCTGCGATTATCTGCTGCCATTGCTACCTCGTTTCTGGAGCGTTGCAAGGGCCGAGCAGGCAGCGACACGAGCGCCGGGCACAGTATCGCCGAGCAGGTAAGATGCTATACGTTCGGCCGTTTCCGGGTGTACCTCATGAGGGTCAGCTGGGACAATCTGTCTCACCGCTCGTCGCCTCCATCGGCGAAGTCGGCGACCGACTGCTGCGCGCGCTGCAGGTACTCCTCGAGCGCCTTGCGGTTCACGCGGATCGTCTTGGTGCCCAGCTTCGCCGCCGGCATCTCGCCCTGGTGGATGAGCTTGTAGATGGACGTGAGCGAGATCTGCAGGTAGAGCTGCACCGCGCGCACGTCCAGCCACACGTCCGAGCCGTCGCCCGGCATGTTCAGTAGCTCCATGCGCTGGGCGTCGCCGGGGCCCGTTGGCAGGTAGACGCCGGCTTCGTCCGTGAGGGGAGCGAACCCAGAGGGCGCTCCATAGACCATATAGGGGTTTGGGATCTGGCCGGCGCTCTGGGGCGCGGCCGTATGTGCTTGCATCGATATACCTCCTGTCGCATCGGTTCGACCTGACCGCAAAACTCGAGTGCGGATACGTCGCTTCAATGGCAAGGGGTTTTACATGCTGCGGCGAATAGCGGCAAGAGGCGGAAAACGCGGATAGTCCGCTAAGGTTCCCTACGTCCATTAACCACGGAACCCACATACCCGACGGCGCGCCGGGGCGGATGGGCGGGTCCGCCCCCTGGTGCGTCGGGGCTGGGTCCGGAAGGGGGTTTCCAAGGGGGGAATTCGCGTGCTCCGGGCCTCGGAGAGGCGCCGCTGCTGCGACGCGGGTTGGGATCCGAATTCCCCCGCGTGTCCCGCGAAACGGCGTGATTCCCGCGGAGTAGCGAGAAAATTCCCCCCGAATTCCCCCGCGATACTATCCTCAAGATAGATAATATGAGGACTTCGGTCGGCTTTTTCATCCTTGACGGAAGGCTCGTTTTCGGGTCGAAAAGGGTCTCAGGGGTAAACTTTTTCGGCCGAAAAATTCCCCCGCAATAAAAAATCCCTGACCGTTTTCGCAGGTCAGGGACTTGATTTTGGTCGCGGGGGCCGGATTCGAACCGACGACCTTCGGGTTATGAGCCCGACGAGCTACCAGACTGCTCCACCCCGCAATGTGATGTGAATGCTCTTCAGTTTTCAATGCTGCGACGTGGGTTATGAGCCCGGCGAGCTACCAGACTGCTCCACCCCGCACTATATGTAACGCCACTTCCAAATAACTGTCATTTGTTAAGCAGCAAAAGGAAATTATAGTCACCTCAATCGAATAATGCAAGCTCAAGACCTTCGC
This sequence comes from Eggerthellaceae bacterium, assembly GCA_045545435.1. Taxonomy (GTDB): domain Bacteria; phylum Actinomycetota; class Coriobacteriia; order Coriobacteriales; family Eggerthellaceae; genus UMGS1502. The sequence goes on from JAZQAV010000195.1 coordinate 1,628, forward strand.
ATCACCTCCCCTTCACATTTCCCCATGCCGCCCAATATACCGCACGATGCTTCTTGCGAAGCGGTTTTACCTTCGAACCGTAAACGGCACTGTTCAGCGGCGAACTGCGCGCTATATTTCAACACCGTAACACCAAATAAACCAGTTGGTTTTACCCCGTGGCAGCGCACAACCTAATGGAGTACGATTGCTGCGCCTTAGCCAAGTTGCGAAAGGGGCCCACTATGCCCAATACGCCTCTAGAAACCATCCCTGGTGCAGCCAATAAGCCGAAACCAGAAACCAAGTTGCTCACCAGCGGCGCCACCGGCAATACCGCCAACGACACACTTCTCACCAGGCGCGATTCCTCAATCCAAAAGCCGCATACCACCACCTATGTGGCAGCCGCGTGCGTTGCGCTGCTGCTGGCGCTCACCATGCTCGGAGGCGTCCTTAACGTCGGCGACCACCTTATGGCGGCGCACCCCGCACTTGGCTGGATCTTTTACGGCCTGATAGGCGTCCTTATTGTCATTGGCGTCGTAGTGCCCATCGTAAAGGTAGCCCAGCGCCCTATCTTTTCGCTCTACCAGCTGCGCGATGAACAAGGCCGTGCAAAAATGCGCCGTTGCCGCATGCTCGTGGACAACCTGGTTGCCAACACCGCCATTACCGACCAAGAAATTGCCCAGCTAGAAAGCTACCTGCAGCAAGGCGACAAGGCCGATGACCTGCTTATTGAGTTCTTCAATAAGCGCTGCGTACCGGCAATTGACGCCGAAACAAAACGCACGGCAACCACCGCTTTCTTCATTTCGGCCGTTGCGCACTCACCGCTCATCAGCACGGCTACCATGCTTTCCCTTTGCCTCGACCTAGTACGCAGCATCGTTGAGATCTGCGGATTTCGCCCCACCAATTTGGGGCTTGCGCGCCTGTACACGCGCGTCATGATAAGCGCGCTCATTATCGGCGGCATTGAGGACTCCGACCTCAGCGATCTGTTGGCCCAGCTTATGGGCGGCGGCGCGGGCGCGCGCGTGGGCGGTGTTGTGCTGGGATCCACTGCAGAAGGCCTGGTGAGCGCATTCTTAGTCTTCCGTGTTGGCGTGATAACCAAACGTTGGCTTACCGCTGCCGACGGTCCGCAACAGATGGCCGCCATTCGCCGCACATCTTATCGCGAGGCGCTTTCGCTCATGCGCTCAAGTGACTTTGTTGAAACCATCACCGAAACGCTGAAGCAAACGTCATCCGCCGTTGCCTCGAGCGTGGCAGCGTCAGTTGGCAACGCCGCACGTTCGACCGCCGATAGCGCCCGCGCGAAAGCGGAATATGCGCGCACCTCCGCAAAAACAAAAGCGGAGTCCATGAGGGACTCCGCTAAATCGGCGCTTTCGTCTATGCGCCAGCGCATCGGCCGCTAATTGTTCTCCAAGCGCGCGCGGCATTCTTCAAGCACAGCCCGTTGCGCATCGTCCACTTCGGGATACTGCGGGTTGCAATCGCTGAGCACCTTCACCACTGCCTCGCTCACCAGCCAGCGCGCAAACCACTTTTGATCAGCGGGAATAACGTACCACGGCGCATGTTTGGTTGACGTTTTGTCGATAGCGTCTTCGAAGGCTTTCATGTATTGCGGCCACAATGCGCGCTCGTCCAAATCGCCTGCCGAGAACTTCCAGTTTTTGGCTTCGGTATCAATGCGCTCAAGGAAGCGCTTCTTCTGCTCCTCAAGACCCACGTTAAGGAAAATCTTCAACAGGCGATAGCCGTTTTCGTACAGATACTGCTCGAAATCGCGAATCTGGCGGAAGCGCATGTCGAAGAATTCCTGCTCGGGCATATCCACCGTGCGTTTGGGCATGGCGTAGCCCTTGCGCATGTCATGGACGCGCACCACCAGTACATCTTCGTAGTAAGACCTGTTAAACAGTCCAATGTAGCCGCGCTGAGGCAAATGGCAAATTGCGCGCCACAGGTAATCGTGCCCCAGCTCTTCTTTTGAAGGCTGCTTGAAGCTGTACACGTTCACGCCCTGCGGGTTCACGCCACCCATCACGTGCTTGATCGTGGAATCTTTGCCCGCGGCATCCATCGCTTGAATCATGATGACGACGCCTTCGCGCCCGTCTGCATAAAGCTTGTCCTGAAGCTCCATCATGCGTTCGCGATTTTCTTCGGTAAGCTTCTCGTACTCAGCACGCAATTCCTTGTCGATTTTTGCCGAGGTTGGGTAATCGTCAATTTTAAACGAGCCCGATCCGTCGAACGTGCAGTCTTCCAGCGTGAATGCCATAAGAGCCTCCTTGCTACCGATATGTAGTTCTGTGAAACGATTGCGAACGCATTAATGAGAGCGCGAATCATCTGCAATGAGTGTAACATCTTTCAAGCCCGCATTTTAGATTACAGCGTTATACTCCCAGGGCACGGTGCGCACACGCGCCGCATGCTTTTGACGCCAAACCGTTTGTTAGCCAAGCTAACTACGCGCCCTGAGCTAACGAAGCGCTGCACAAATAAAGGAGCACGAATGACCGTTATAGACGCGCACGCCCATATATATCCCGAAAAAATCGCTGACAAAGCGGTTACCGCAGTTGGCGATTTCTATGGCATTCCTACGCGGATGGCGGGAAAAGGCACCAGCGAAGATCTGCTGTCCAACTGCGATTGCAGCCCTATCACGCATTTCATCGTGCATTCGGTTGCAACTACCGCCCATTCGGTCCCAACCATTAACTCCTTTTTGGCGCAACAGCAAGAGCTGCATCCGCAGTTCATTGCTTTCGGCACTATGCATCCCGATTTCGAGGACATGGAAGGCGAGGTGCAACGAGCTATTGACCTGGGGCTTCATGGTTTCAAGCTGCACCCCGACACGCAGAAGGTGAACATGGACGACCCGCGCCTTATGAACTTCTACGAGATAATCGCCGGGCGCGTGCCGCTGGTGGCGCACACGGGTGACTATCGTTACGACTACTCGTCGCCCGCGCGCCTGCGCAAGGTGCTTCAAGCTTTCCCCGATTTGGTGGTGAACGCCGCGCATTTCAGCGGATGGTCTATTTACGACCGCGCTTACGACGACATGTTCTCAGAAGACCGCTACGAGCTTCTGTACAACGAGCGCCTGTTTGTGGACTCGTCCAGCACCGTTGGCTTCACTGGAACGCGCCATCTGGGCGAGCTGGTGCGCAAATGGGGCGCCGATCGCGTTATGTTCGGCAGCGATTTCCCCATGTGGAACCCCGCGCAAGAACTGGAGGAGCAAATTACCGCTCAGGAGCCCGGAACATTCTCTGACGACGAACTGGAGAAGATTCTCTATCGCAACGCCGAGCGCTTCTGTGGCGTGACGGTTTCCTAATATAACGACGACGTAAAGCGTAGCGGTT
>JAZQAV010000196.1:0-9271 GCA_045545435.1 Eggerthellaceae bacterium
ATCGAAAGCCATGGTTGTCCGCTCCTTTGCGCGTCGATGTGGTGGCAAGCGCTTTTGCGCCTGTCGCCTGCGCTTGCCGTACGTCTTTTGAGGTCTGCGGTTCGGCTGCACTTGCGAATGCGCTGTATTGTCGCATATGGACGGGCGCATGCCAATGGCAATAGAAAAAAGCCCCTTATATCGCGCGTGAAGGGTGTGCGTATTGGGCGGCTGTCCGCTTGAGCGGGCTGTTTAGCCGGTTGGGCATTAATTAGGCGTTCGTTGCCTCCTCGTATAATCGCGCTCAAAGCGACGCATACGGGGCATTCAATTCATTTGCGCACGTCAGCTCTTTATGCGTTCGGTCAGAGTTACTCGCGGTAGCCAATCGAAAAGGAGGAGGATATGGCGGAAAGGCAAAAGAGCGAAAAGATGAAAGTAGGTTCAAAAGAGCTTATTTATGCTGCAATTGTACTAGTGATTGCGTTTTCGGGGTGGTTCATTCCGGCTCCAGCTCCCATGACCGACATCGGAATGCGCTGTTTGACGGTGTTCATATCCATGGTGGTGGGCTGGACGCTTTCTAGCGGCGCTTGGCCATCGCTTATGGGGTTGCTGCTCTTTCCGGCTACAGGCGTGTTCAATTTCTCGCAGTTCCTTTCAACGGGATGGGGCTCTGACACCTTGTTCTTCATGATTGCTGCGTTTGTGCTGGTGGGCTATCTTCAGGAAAGCGGTATCAGCCAGTACATCGTCAACTGGCTCATGAGCCGCAAGGCCATCGAGGGGCACCCGTGGCGTCTGGTGGTTATGATCTTGTTCTCAACGTATCTTATTTGTTCGCTGGTGAACTACCTTATTGGCATCTTCCTAATGTGGGAGATCGTCTACGGTATTACCAGGAACATCGGGCAAAAGCCTTTCGACAGGTTCCCCACGCTTATGGTGTTCGGAATTGCGATGCAGGGCGCGTTCAGTTTGGTAACGTTCCCGTGGTGTATGAACGCCATCGCAAATCTGGGCGTTTATGCAACCGTTACCGGCGAGTCGGCGAACATGCTGCGCTACATGATGTTCACGCTGCCGTTCGGCCTGCTTGAGATCGCCGCGTTCGCGCTGATGTGCAAATTCGTGTTTCGTTTGGACGTGCGGCCCATTAAAAGCGTGACCATCGACATGCTCAATCCCGAGGACAGCATCCTTACCAAAGATCGCAAGCGCGCGCTGGTGCTGCTGGTGATCTTCGTTGTCATGCTGCTTGCGCCCAGCGCGTTTCCCGATGGCAGTGCGCTTAAAGCGCTGTACAGCAGGTTCGGGACCACGGGCGTCATCGTGTTGTTCTTCGTGTTCGCGTGCCTTATTTACACGCGCGAAGGGCGCAAAGTGGTCGATTTCGCGAAGCTTGGCGCTACGAGCATTCCGTGGAACATGGTGCTGATGGTAGCCGTCATTTTGGCCATCGGCGCATGCTTGCGAAGCGACCTTACGGGCATAACGCCGTATCTGTCACAGAACGTGGTGCCCATGCTCACCAGCGTGTCGGGCGTGGCGTTCATCCTGCTGTTTCTGCTGGTTGAGACGTTTCTTACCAACTTCCTCATCAACATGGTGGTTGTGGCGATGTTTTTGCCGGTATTCATGCCCATTGCCCCCTCGATTGGCGTAAGCCCCGAGCTGCTTGGCTTCCTCATCATGCTGACCTCGACGAACGCTATCCTTACCCCGGCGGGTTGCGCAGCCTCGGCGCTGCTGTTCCCCAATAAGCAATGGATCAAGACAAAGGATATTTACAAATACGGCGTCCCCACGGTTCTGGTGAATATCCTTCTTTTGGCCCTGTGGTTCTTCGTTTGCTCGCTGATGCCCGTGTGGGGCTAGGCGCCCCGGTATTTGCAGCCGGTATTTCGCAACCGGTGTTTTGCGGCCGGTATTTGTGCAATATGCGGAAATTAAGGTGTACGCAGGGGTTTCGGCGTTGACGAAAGCCTTCGCTGCGTCCTATACTGCAAAAGTTCGCTTTCAAAAGCCCCGTGAAGCAGGTACGAATCGGGAACGCACAAAGTGACCAAAGGAGTCCAGGCCTAAGGTTGGTGCGTGCTGGCGTAGGAAACCGGCGTCCGTAATGATCTGCACTTTTGAAAACAAACAGATTGTAGTGGAGGAAACAGAAGTGAAGACGTATTACGCAAAACCTCATGAGGTTGAGCAGGAGTGGCTTCTGATCGACGCCGAGGATCAAATTCTCGGTCGCGTTGCTGCCAAGGCTGCCCATATCCTTCGTGGTAAGCATAAGCCCACCTACACGCCGCATGTTGACACCGGTGACTACGTGGTAATCATCAACGCCGACAAAATCCGTGTGACGGGCAACAAGGGCGAGGCTAAGCGCTACTATCGCCACAGCGGTTATCCCGGAGGATTGAAGTCCGAGTCTCTGAACGAGGTGCTTGCCAAGCATCCCGAGCGCGTTCTTGAGCATGCCATCAAGGGCATGTTGCCTCACAACACGCTTGGTCGCGCTATGGGCAAGAAGCTCAAGGTTTATGCTGGTCCCGAGCATCCGCATCAGGCACAGAACCCGCGTAAGATTGAGATGGAGGGCTAGTCATGGCAAACGAAGCTTTGTATTACGGCACCGGCCGTCGTAAGAACGCCACGGCTCGCGTTCGTCTTGTTCCCGGCACGGGCAAAGTTACCGTCAACGGCCGCGAGGCTGCTGAGTATTTCGGTCGTCAGGCTCTGGTTGACATGGCCTGCGCTCCGTTCAAGGTTACCGATACGGTTGATCATTTCGACGTTATCGCTCGCATCAATGGCGGCGGCATCTCCGGCCAGGCAGGCGCTTTGCGCCACGGTATTTCCCGCGCTCTTCTGGGCGCTGGCGATTATCGCGCCGAGCTGAAGAAAGCTGGCTTCCTCACGCGTGACGCCCGTATGGTTGAACGTAAGAAGTACGGCCTGAAGAAAGCACGCAAGCGTCCGCAGTTCAGCAAGCGCTAAGCTTTCATTCCTTCAAGCGTCAGCTTTATCGCTTCATGGAAACCCGCTCTTGGAGCGGGTTTCTTTTATTCGCAGGGCTTTTCTGAGATGGTTTTTTGAGAATTAGGCGGGTGCTGGGAGCCTGCTTCAATTCACTTGCAAATTGATGGTACCATGCTTGAAATAATGAAGCCCCTGTTATGTGAATGAGAGGCAACGTGCGAAAGCGCGGAAGACCGAAAAGAGACAATCAACCGGCAGACGCTCGTCAACAGCTCATAGACGCCGCCGTTAAAATCATTGCCAATCAGGGGGCAGGTGCAGTTACGGTGCGCGCCGTATGCGAATGCGCTGGTCTTTCTAACGGAACTTTCTACCACTATTTCAAAGACAAGGACGCTCTACTTGCTACGTTTGTGTGCGGTGCGCTTTTCGGTGAGGCAGAAATAAACCATCCAGAGGAAGATGCGATTGGCGTCATTACCGATTTATATCTGCATCTTGTGCGTGGCTATACGGCACAAGGCGTTGTCTTCATGAAGAACTTCTATTCAACGGACAACCGTGCATTATCGGCATATATGGGGGATGCAGATGGTACGTTCCCTACTGGTACCGTGATGGCGCGAAGCGAAGAGGCTTTTCGTGCCGCTCAGCGGCTGGGGTCGGTGCGTCACGATGTTGATGCGCACCAGGCATGCGCTGATGTGTGCACGGTTGTGAAAGGCTGCATGTTCGAATGGTGCCTATCAGATGGGCGCATAAACGTTGAAGACGTCCTCATGCGGCTTATAGCCTCAACGATTGCTCCTTACCTTGCTTAAGGGGCTAAGGCGTACCCTTTGGCAATGCTTCGCTTTAAGTAATAAAACATGCTCTAATATTGCTACAGCGAGCCAATTCTTTTATAATAGCTTTTATAGAGCATACTCTATAAAAGAGGAGGGTTGGCATGTCAGCTATCGAATCGGGTTGCAAGGGTCTTTCTCGCCGCGGCTTTCTGATGGGACTTGGTGCGGCAAGCGGTGCATTTGCCTTGGGCGCTGCGGGCTGTGCGCCGAAGATTGACGATGGCATGGGCCCGCTCGAAAGCGATGTTAAGGTTTTCGACGGCGCTGCAAAAGGGCGTAACGGCGATATCGTTGTCAAAATATCGCTTGCAGGCGCCTCTATCCAGTCCGTCTCGGTCGTTAAGCATTGCGAGAACTCGCTTATATCAGATGAGGCCCTCTCACGCATTCCGGCCGAAATCGTGCGCTGCAACACGCCGAACGTCGACGCCGTCTCGGGAGCGTCGTTGACCAGCTGGGGCATTATCGGTGCAGTTAAGGATGCACTTGCGCAGGCTGACGTCGCTGAGTCCGATTTGAAGCAGACGTCCAAGCCCAAAGTGCCGCGCCAAGATCCGATTCGCGCCGATGTTGCAGTAGTCGGCGGCGGACTAGCAGGCCTTACATGCGCAGCGCGCTTGCTTGAGCGCGGAAAAACGGTAGCGCTCTTCGAAGAGAGCGGGCACCTGGGCGGGTGCGCCATAGCTGCTTACGGATGGTTACTCAACGTGGGCACAATGCTTGAAGAAGGCGAGGGCACCCACGATTCTCCCGAACAATACCTAAAACACATGGATGATGTGGCTGCGCTCTACGGCGAAAAAGTGGAATATCCCGAAGTTGCGCGCGCCTACGCCGAGAACAACGGCCCTATGGTTAACTGGCTCGACAAAAGTCTTAACGTCGATTTCGGGCAGCGTACCGGCACATTGGGCATTTATGATCCCGAAGAGATACGCCGCATATACCCGATCAACGGTTTCGCAAAGGCGCTCGTGCGCACGATGATCGACCGTGTTGAGATGGGCGTTCGCGAGGGTAAGGCCTCAATCGCGCTCGAGGCACGCGTGATTAAGCTGCTGACGGCATCTGATGGCTCCGTGAGAGGCGTGCGTGTGAGATACGCAAACGGCGACAAGCTGGATTACGAGTATCCTGCAACTGTGCTTGCCACCGGTGGATTCTGCCATAGCATAAAAAAACAACGAGAGTACGGCGTGTACGAGAACGTGGGAAGCTGCAATCCTTCCACAGCCGAAGGCCATGGGCTGGACATTGCGCTTGACGTAGGATGCCAGAGCGTGTTAATGGACCGCAGAGCGTCGTATGGTGGCGGTATAAAGGGTGAAAGCGACGAAATCCGCTACCTTGCCAACCTCACTACCGGCGGGCAGATTTGGGTGGACGCACGCGGAAAGCGCCTTATCAAGGAGGACGGAACGCGTTTTTCGCAGAAGGCATGGAACGATGCCGAGCGCAACGAAATGTTCGTCATCTTCTCCGAGGCTACGCTTCCGCCCTCACCCATCGTGAACTACTATGGGTACCTGGAGGGGGAGTTAACGCCTTGGCAAAGTCAGCAGATGCTTGTCGATCTGGAGGCTGAGGGCAAGGTTGTGTTCTCAGGCGCGGATGCTGCTGAGTTGGCGGCTAAGGCGGGTATAGACGCCGCAGCGCTCGTTAAAACTATTGGCGACTATAACAGCTACTGTGACGCAGGTAAAGACCTCGAGTTCGGGCTTGAAGATCTGCGCAAGTTCGAAGGTAAGCTGTATGCGATAAAAACGATTCCGTACTTGCTTATGGCGCGCGGAGGTTTGCGCGTAAGCCCTAAGGCTGAGGCGCTGGATGCCGCCCAGAATCCCATCGGTGGACTCTATGTTGCCGGTGAGCAAATCGGCCTTCACCAGTATGCCGGCATGATATCGAACGGCGCGGGATTAGGTGGTGCCACCACGTGGGGCTATATCGCCGCCGAGACGATAGCAACATGCTAGCATCGGTTAGGAGCATCAAGATGAGCGATAAAGATAGCGCAACTTTTTTGGCTTCCGAGGAGCAAAACCCAGCTCCGAACAAGGGCAAGAGGAATCGCATGGCGATTGTTGGAATCGTGGCAGCCATCGTCGCGGTGGCTGGCGCCGGGCTATTCGTGTGGCATGAGCAGCCCAGTTTCTGCAACGCATTCTGCCATGCGTCGATGGATGCCTACGTGGGGACATACGACAATGATTACGGGCAGGTTGGAACGGGCAAGTATGGCAACGAGGTTGCAGATGGCCACGCCATGCTTGTGGTTGTGCATAAAGAGCAAAATCTTGCCTGCCTCGATTGCCATGTGCCGGCGATAGCCCAGCAAGTTGGCGAGGTTATGGAAACTGTTACGGGCAACTACACCGTGGTTGCGCGCGCCGATGGCAACGGTACCGCCTTGTATGAGGTGGGCACGGTAGAGCTCATGGAGAACGCGGGACATGGTGCCGATGGCGATGCATTCTGCCTGCGCAGCGGTTGCCACGATATGACGCGCAACGAACTTACTGAGAGAACCGCCGACATGGCTTTCAATCCGCATCGCTGGCAGCATGAGGAATTCGAATGCAGCGATTGCCACAAGTCGCATCGCGCATCGGTGTTGTATTGCACGAAGTGCCACACGGATGCTGAGCAAAGTTTGCCGTCGGGCTGGGTTGCTTACGATCGAAGCCAGCAGATTCTAGAAGCGCCTGTTGCATAAGTTTGACTACCAATGACCAGCTCATCTTACTGCGATCCCGCATATGCGCGCATTCCCGATATTGTGCCGCATGAGGCAAGCGTGCGCATGTCCTTTTCGATAGAGGAGTTGCGCCCTTCAACTTGTGCGTTTATGGCGTTTGGGACCTACGTCGAGATTGCAGCATATGGGGATGTAGGTGCGTGCCGCAAGACGTTCGATGCGGCTGTTGCAGCTTGCCGCGCCTATGAGCGCCGACTTTCAACGCGTTTGCCGCATTCCGACATTGCCCGGCTTAATGCTGCGAAAGGACGCGCGGTTGCCGTACACTCTGAAACGGCTGGCATCATAGAGGCAGCAAAGCGTTATTGCGCATTAAGCGAGGGATTCTTTGATATCACGGTTCAACCTGCAGTTAAGCTGTGGGATTTTCAACGCGGTGTTCTTCCTTGCGCTAATGAGCTTGCAGCGGCCGCAAGCCACATCAATTGGCGAGGGGTAGATGTTGTCAAGAAGAACGGGCAGTGGCTCGTTCGTCTTTCAGATCCTGAAGCTCAGGTTGATTTGGGCGGAATCGCCAAAGGATGGATCGCAGATCGCCTTGTGGAATTAATCGAATGCGATAAACACGAGGTTAGCGGCATTGTCGGCATCAAAGTGAACTTGGGCGGCAACGTTGCCGTTAAGGGGGCCAAGCCCGATGGAGCGTCCTGGGTTGTAGGCGTGCGTGATCCGAATAATCCTGCTGAAATAATTGCGACGGTGGAAGTCTCGGAAGGCGCTGTTGTGACGTCGGGGACCTATGAACGCTGCTTTCTATCGGGAGGGCGCTTGTATCACCATGTGCTCGACCCTAAAACGGGTGCACCCGTTAGCACCGATATGGCAAGCGCTAGTGTCGTCGCGCGAACGGCCCTTGATGCCGAGGGCTTTTCGACAACGCTTCTTGCACTGGGCATGGAGCGGGGCTGCGCATTCACAGAATCTGAGCCTTCTATATGCAGTGCTATTCTTATTGGGTGTGGCGGGCGCGTCCGAATCGTAGATTAATATTGCGAATCTTTCCGCTTGCCGCTGTTTACGTGGTATTTCAGCTGCGTACTAGCATGGAAGCGCAAAGTTGAGTACAGTAAAGCCCAATCTTCGCCGCACAAGCAGGAAAGGGCTGCGTTATGACGAACGTATCCGATATCTACGGCTCAAAGGTTTTCAATGAGCATGTGATGGCTGAGCGCTTGCCATCTGTCACGTACAAAAGCATGATGAAAACCATCCATGACGGCGATCAGCTTGATCCCGAGGTGGCAAACGTTGTTGCCCACGCCATGAAAGAGTGGGCCATCGAAAACGGTGCCACGCATTTCACGCATTGGTTCCAGCCGCTCACCGGCATCACTTCCGAAAAGCACGACAGCTTCATCGACCCCACGCTTGATGGGCATACGTTGCTGCGCTTCTCGGGCAAGGAGCTTATCAAGGGCGAACCCGATGCCTCAAGCTTCCCTTCGGGTGGCCTGCGCGCCACGTTCGAGGCTCGCGGCTACACGGTGTGGGACCCCACCAGTTACGCCTTCATCAAAGACGGCGTTTTGTGCATACCAACCGCTTTCACCAGCTACACGGGTGAGGCGCTTGACGAAAAAACGCCGCTTCTGCGCTCCATGGCTGCCATCGAGGTGCAAGCGAAGCGCGTGTTAGCCCTGTTCGGCGAGCATCCGCAGCGCGTCATTCCCACGGTGGGGTGCGAGCAAGAGTACTTCCTTATCTCCCGCGAGGATTACGAACGTCGCCTCGATTTGGCCTTGTGCGATCGCACGCTGTTCGGTGCGGTGCCCTGCAAGGGTCAAGAGCTTGAGGAGCATTATTTTGGTTCCATCCGCCCCACGGTGAGCGCATTCATGAAAGAGCTCGACGAAGAGCTGTGGGAGCTTGGCGTGCCCGCGCGCACCAAGCACAACGAGGTTGCGCCTGCCCAACACGAGCTTGCTCCCATTTACGAGAACGTGAACCGCGCCATTGACCACAATTTGCTCACCATGGAGAAAATGAAGCTCATCGCTGCGCGCCATGGGTTGGTGTGCCTGCTGCACGAGAAGCCCTTTGCGGGCATCAATGGCAGCGGCAAGCATGACAACTGGTCGTTGGCCGCCGACGGCAAGAACCTGTTGGATCCCGGTTCGCATCCTGCGGAAAACCTGCGCTTCCTGGTGTTTTTGACCAGCATTATCGTTGCGGTAGACGATTACCAAGAGCTGCTGCGCATGTCGGTTGCCAGTGCGGGCAACGATCATCGTTTGGGCGCAAACGAGGCGCCGCCTGCCGTTATATCCATCTTCTTGGGCGAAGAGCTGTCGGCAATCGTGCGCTCGCTTGTTGATGGCAATGAGGATGCTTACTCCAACGCCGAAAAAGTTGCCATGGATTTGGGCGTGGCCATTCTGCCCAACTTCCTGAAGGACAACACCGATCGCAACCGCACCAGCCCCTTTGCCTTTACGGGAAACAAGTTTGAGTTCCGCATGCCCGGGTCGGCCATTAATCTCTCCGATGCCAATACCATCTTGAACACCGCCGTTGCCAAGAGCCTGAAGGACTTCGTGAACGCGATGGGCGCCAGCTCGGGGGAGGAATTTGAAAAGCGTGCGATTGCCTACATCAAGCAGGCGCTGCGCGATCACGAGCGCATTATCTTCGATGGCAACGGATATGCCGACGAATGGCCAATTGAGGCCGAGCGCCGCGGGTTGGCCAACCATCGCACGACGGC
>JAZQAV010000197.1:0-7374 GCA_045545435.1 Eggerthellaceae bacterium
AATGGACGCCGACAATCCCCACTTCATAAACGACCTTTCCCACTTGATGCGCCGCCGCAAATGATTACGGTGGCGCTCTCAACAAAACAGGCGCCCCCGTTGCGTTGCCGCATCAGGGACGCCGTGCAATTTCCTAACCCATATTCAACGTGCAATCGCGCTTGTTATTCAAGGGCGCACCGTCGATTGGAGCATGTGTCGTAAAGCTAAGCCTCCGACTTTCCCTTGCCCAACAGCTGCTTCACATCGGTTGCGGCAACGATGGCGCCCAGGATGATGAAGACGCAGCACACGATGCCGAGCGGCGTGGGAACGGTACCCAGCAGCAACAACGAGATGGGAATCGACCATGCAGAGTAGGTAACGTTGCATGCCATGCCCTTGGGAACGCCAATCTTGTGGATAGCGGTGTAGTAGCACAGGTAGGAGGTTGCACCCGCAACGCCGGCCAGAGCGATGTAGGGCATTGCGTCGCTTCCAAACGTGGTAACCGTAAAGCCCAAACCACCGACAACGGGAAGGATGATAACCAGGTAGAACAGCGCGGACGTGGTGTAGCGAATTTGCAGACAGCACTCTTCGTCAGCCTCACCAAAGCGCAGTGCGTACGAGATAATGTTAGCCTCAGCGCCCCAACCCACAACAGCAAGAAGTGCAGCAGCAACGCCTAAGAACCAATCACCCGGCACCGCCTCATCGGGATTGAAGCCGATGACAGCAATAGCGGTAAGGCACACCAGCAGGCCGCCCCATTGATACGCCTTCAGGCGATCCTTTAGGAAGAAATGCGCGAGCAGAGCACCAAACGCAGGATAGAAGGCCGAAATAGCCGTCGTGTACGCTGCGCCAATCTGGCTCACCGCAAACACATAACCAGACATTCCAATGGGACCACCCAGAAGAGCCGCACCCATGACAAACTTGCCCGGCTTGCTCTTGAGCAGCGCGATCATCTTGCGCGTTTTCTTGCGGAAGCCGTTGAAAAGCCACATGAACAAAGCCGCACAGAAGTCGTGAAGGAAGGTGCTCACGAACGAGGCAAGTGCGATTGCCTGCTCGGTTGAGAAGAACACCGTACAACTGAGCGCGATACTAAGGATAACCGTATCAAGCGCCCAAAGGATTGCACCAGCAAAACCCCACCTCATTGAGAGTTCCTTTCTTGTTCGTTCCTTGCCAAAACATGTTAGCCAATTGCTTCAAACTCATTACCGTCATTGGCCATTACGGATATGCGCAGAACGGGACTTTACAGCGGAAGTGCAGGCCTAACACCTGCACTTCCTTGATTATTGCACAACGTACTCACTGTGCATCGTGGGCTTCTTTAAAGGGAGGCCCAAGTCTAGCTAAGGTTTACGCGTCAGCGGTAGCGTCTGCGCGATGATGAGCTTCGGCGTCACGCTCATCAAGAGCTTCTGCCTGAGCCATAGCCTCTTCAGCCAGGACGTCGATCTTGTCAGACGCCATGTAGTTCTTGCGGTTGATGAGGTACATAATCAAACCAGCGACACTCCAAACAACCATCATGACGATTGCCTCGGTGGACAGGAAGCCAGGAGACGCGGGGATCACGAGCATGAGGCCGCACACGATAGCCATGATGAAGCCGAGGATACCCATGACGTACGCGAACTTGTCGCCGAACTTCTTCGCGGTTTTGGCGGTAGCCAGAGCGGCGTAGCCGTAGCAGATGGCCATTGCCAAGGACAGCATGTCGATAATCCAGCCGATGAGCACGCGGCCAACGAACGGAGCAACGCAAGCGGCGATAGCGATGAAGATGATAGCGCGAGCAGGAACAGCGTTCTGGTTGGTGGTGCCGAAGGACTCGGGAAGAGCGTCAACGCGGCCCATGGAGTACATAACGCGAGCGGAGGTCGAGAAGAAGGCGTTGCATCCAGAGAAGATGCCGGTCATCATTGCGAGGCCCAAAACCAGCAAGCCAGGATATCCAAGATGGCCTTCAACTGCCCAACCGAGGTTCCAGAAGTTGCCCATTGCCATCATGTCTTCCCACGGAACGTAGGTGGCGGCAACCATGGTGTTGAGGATGTAAACGATCAGCAGAACGATCATGGACACGAACATCAGGAAGATGGCCTTGCGCGGCGTGAAGTTGTACTCTTCAGCCGACTGAGGGATGACGTCGAAGCCCATGTACAACCAGGGAGTCATGGCGACCATAGCGATGATGGCCTCGAAACCGGTCTTGCTGGACGGATACGGCGGGTTGAGGTTGTTCCAGTTGGGACCAGAGATAAACGTTGCAGCTACCACACCGATGATTGCAAGCAGCAGGATGATAACAACGGCGTTCTGGAAACCAGCGGAGGCCTTCATGCCCTTGATGTTGATGAATGCGAACAGGAAGATGAGCACGAGGGAGATGATAACCTCACCCAGATACACATCCCAACCAAAAATGGTGTACAGATACGGACCGCTGAATACACCGGGGAAGATGTAGCGCAGTACGAGGCCCGCGCCCACGATGTTCACGCACAACAGCGCCCAGTACGCGACGGTCAAGAACCAACCAGAGATGAATGCATGCTCTTTGCGATGACCACCGCGGAAGGCGATCAGCGTGAAGATGAAGCTGCCGCCGGCCAGCGGATAGCGACGAAGCATGTAGCCGTAGGAATATACGACGGGCGAAATCAAAACGAAGGCGATTACCAAGCCAATGGCCTCGCCCAAAGGACCGCCCTTTGCCAGGAAGAAGTCGCCCGGCATCATGAAGACGGCAAAGCCGATGAGCGCGCCAACGGCCATCAGCAAAACGTCAATAGGCCTATTCACTCGTTTCAGTGAATTGTCATTATTAGCCATAGTGTTCCTTTTTCTCTTCTGCAAATCGCAACAAACACGCGTTGTGTGTTTGCTCAGATTTGCAACCCCCGACATGTTTTTACGAACGAGAACAATACTGCATGGCTTATACGTGCCGCATCGCTTTGATGTCCCCTGCGCATCTCGGCGACCCTCGCACGCACAACCTGCTTTCGCAACGTGCGCGAAAGCTTGGAAGAGCCATCGGGCCACTTACCAGCAGCCCGATGGCAAAGTCGAACGAAAACTTACGAGTTAACCGCGTAAATCTGCTCGCCGTCGAAAATCTGATAGGCAGGGGCGCCTTCAGCCTGTGCGGGCATACGCAAACCAAGAAGGGCGGCGACCGTAGGAGTAACGTCAACCTCGCGGATGACGCGATCGGTCTTGAAGCCCTGCTTGATGCCGTCACCGGCAGCAACGAACAGCGGCGATACGCTGGTCTCGGACTCGCCCCAAACAGTGGCCAAGCTGTCGCCATGGTCGGCGTTGTAGCCCTCTGCCATCCAGTAGCAAATGTCGCCGCAAAGAGGTCCGCCGTAGCCAAGTGCCAACGCGTCGCGGTTGCGCAGTGCGATGGAAACAACGCGCTTGCCCGTGAGCGGGGACTTGTAGGAGTACAGATCGGTCATGATCTGCTCTTCCAGCTCGTACTGATCCTCGGGATCAACGATGCCGGTTTCCTCGCGGCCCTTGAGGTTGATGTAGATGTTGCACTCACGGACGGCGATTGCACGGGTCTTCTCCCAGTCGATCTCGCCGATCTCGTTGCCGTTCTCGTCCTTCTTGAGCACGGTGTAGCCAAGCTCTTTCAGAACGCCGGCGGTAGCACCCGAGTTTTCGCTGAGCATCGGGATATCGTATGCGGGAGCGAGCAGTGCGTGGTCGGAAACCAGAAGGATCGTCCAGCCCTCGTCCAGCAGGTGCAGGAAGCGGCCGATGTAAACGTCGGTCTGAACGTAAACATCCTCGGAGAACTTCTCGTACGCCTCATGCGGCAGACGGTTGAATTCCTGGCCCTCGGCGAGGTGCTTTACGAACTTGTGGAACTGGATGTCAACGTTGTGGAAGTGCGAGTACACAACCTGAATGTCCTCGTGCTCGATGAGGTAGAGGATGGAGTCAGCATGCCAATCGCGCGCAACGCTCCAGTTGGCAAGCATGCAATCGGTGATGAAGGTGGGGTTCTGGCAGCCTACGTAAGAGGTGGGCTTCATAGGACCGACGTTCTCAAGGATCTCGCTGTACAGACGCTTGGGATGCCAAACAACGTCGTCGTAGGTGTTCATGGCAGAGGAGATGTACATATAGATGGAGCTGCCGTCGGGCTCGATCTCGATGAGCTTGATGTTGCGGTTGCAAACGATCTTCTCGTCGTTCTTGATGGTCTCCATCATCACGTCCTGAACCATAACGCCCGGCTCAAGGATGGCGATGGGCTCAGCGTCCTTCTTGGACTTGTAAAGTGCGACCTTGTCGTAAACGCCTTCCTCGTTCTTGAGGATCAGGCCAGGCCAACGAAGGAGGCCCTTGGCGGTGAGAAGGGTGAATTCACGAGCGCCTTCAGGGGCGTCAGTCCAGCCCTTGGGCTCTTTGATGGGAGAAATCTGAAGATCCATGCCGTCTTCGGTACCGAATTTCTCGGTCTGCTCTTCTTTGTACACAACGCGCTGTACGTATTTGGCAGCCCAATCCTCGATGCCGAGAGCGCCGTCGGCGCCAGCGGTCATCTCCATGCCCTCAACAACGCACGGTGCAACAGCCTCGGTTGCAGCAGCAGGAAGCACGGTGAGCTCGGTGTACTCGTCCTTGGCGGCCATCATGAACTCAACCTCAACGGTGCAGGTGGACATGCCAACTGCTCCCGGGGAGCTGCCGTCGACAACCATCAGGTTGGGGCTGTCGCTCGAAGGAGGCCACGAAGAACCGGGCCAGTGGAAGACGAGGGTCTTCAGACCAGCTTCTGCGGTAACGTTCCACATCTGCTCGGCCAAGCACTTGGTGGAGTCCATGTTGTACTCAATGGTGTCCAGCGGCTTGCCCTCAGCGCGACGGTAAAAACCGGTGATGCCATGGGTATTGGCAAATGCGCCCGTTGCAAGCGTCGTCCACATAGGAGGCGTAATAGTAGGATAAGCGCCCAGAAGCATCAGGTCTTCGCGTGCCGAGCCGCGATCGATAAGCTTTTGGAGATTGGGCATAACACCCTTGCGCAGGTACTTGTTGGACAAACGCGGATCCATACCGTCGACGCCCAGAACAAGAACCTTCCTGTCTTTGGCTTCCATCAATAACCACCCCTTCTTGGTAGGCTTCGAACGAACCTTGCGTTCGCTCAACTTCTGGGCCTATCTTACGAAGCGGAAACAATTCTGTGAATCAACCAAAAGACTTTGCATTTTGGGCGGATTGAAGCTTGAAACTTCAACTGCGCCTAAATCGGACACGCGCCCCCAATCGGACGCAAACCGCTACCCGCTCCGAACGTTAGCATGAAGCCGCACCGTGAAAGGGGCTATTCGGGCACGACACCCGTTTCCAGCAGCTCTATCAGCTGGTTTTCATCCAGTACGGGCACGCCGAGCGCGATGGCTTTGTCGTATTTCGAGCCCGCCGCTTCACCGGCAACAACGTAGCTGGTCTTCTTCGAAACGCTGGAGGACACCTTGGCACCGCGCGCTTTCAGCTGCTCACTTGCCTCATCACGGGTCATCCCGCTTTGCACCAACGCGCCCGTAAGCACAAACGTAAGACCTTCAAGCGTTTGCTCGACGTCGCTTGCGGGCGTTTGCGCTACGCGCATGTCCACGCCGCGCGCCTGCAAGCGCTCGATAACAGCGGCATTTCCCGGCGTGCGCAAGAACGTGTAGATGCTGCGGGCGATTTTGGGGCCCACGCCCTCGATGGCGGCCAATGATTCCTCGCTGGCCTGCGACAGCAACTCCATGGATGGATAGGTTGCCGCTATGGTTTCGGCCATGGTCTTGCCCACGTGCCTGATTCCGATTCCAAAGAGCACGCGAGCAAAGCCGCGCGTCTTGCTTTCCTCTATTTGCGCCATGAGCTTTTTGGCCACGGTGTGACCCAATCGAATGGGATGGCCGTCTTTGTTCAAACGGCCCATATCCAAAGAGGCAAGCTCAACCTCATCAAGCGTGTAGTAGTCGGCCACATCGGTAACGCGCCCGGACTCAACCAGACGACCCACGATCTCATCCCCCATGCCATCGATGTCCATGGCATTGCGGCTGGCCCAATGCACCAAGCGCTCTTGAGCTTGAGCAGGGCAGTCGATGGAGATGCAACGATACGCAACCTCGCCCTCTTCGCGAATAACGGGGCTCCCGCAGCTGGGGCATACCTGTGGCATCTGCCACTTCGCCGCATCCGCAGGACGAAGCGAGAGCACCGGGCCAAGAATCTCCGGTATAACGTCACCCGCTTTGCGCACGATTACCGTATCGCCAATGCGCACATCCTTCCGATGCACCTCGTCTTCGTTGTGAAGCGTTGCCCGCGCCACCGTTGAACCGGCAACCACCACGGGGTCAAGTTCCGCTACCGGCGTAAGCGCACCCGTGCGCCCAACTTGAACCGTGATATCCCTCAGCAACGTCGTTTTCTCTTCGGGAGGAAATTTGAACGCAATCGCCCAGCGCGGCGCACGTGCGGTAAAGCCCATGGCCTCCTGCTGTGCGAAGGAGTTTACTTTCACCACGACGCCATCGATTTCATAGGGCAGCGATTCGCGGCGCTCGATGCATCGCTCGCAAAATGCGCGCACCTCTTCGCGCGTGGTCGCACGGATGACATCCGGGTTCACGTGGAAACCCGAAACGCCCAACCACTCAAGCAGTTCACGCTGACCGGTGGCGTCTATGGCCTGTTCATCCGCTATAGCATACAAGAAGGTGGACAAATCGCGCTCCGCTGTCACCTTTGCTTCCTTTTGGCGTAAACTGCCCGCGGCGGCATTGCGCGGATTGGCGAACGCCTGCTTGTTGTTGGCAGCAGCATGTCGATTGAGCGCCTCGAAACTCGCCTTTGGCATGTACACCTCGCCGCGAACTTCCAGCGAACCTTCTCGAACAACATGGGCCATTCCTTCAGTGCGCAAACGCAAGGGCACATCCTTGATGGTGCGAATGTTGGCAGTAACATCTTCTCCCGTTGTGCCGTCCCCGCGCGTTGCCGCACGCACGAGTACGCCGTTCTCATACGTAAGCGCAATGCCGGAGCCATCGATCTTCAACTCGCATGCCAACTCGGGCAGCGTGCCAAAGAACTCCTCAACACGGTCCATCCAGGCATCAAGCTCGTCAAGGTCCATGGCGTTGTCCAACGAGTACATGCGCTGCTCATGGCGAACCGGAGCAAATTGGTTGCCCACATAACCGCCCACGCGCTGCGTAGGGCTTGTGGGATCCACCAATTCGGGGTGCTCTTCTTCGAGCGTGCGCAGTTCGCGCATCAGCGAATCGAACGCAGCGTCAGAGATTTCAGGGGCGTCTTTGGCGTAATACAGATAGGTATGGTGCT
>JAZQAV010000198.1:0-13412 GCA_045545435.1 Eggerthellaceae bacterium
CGAAAAACTAAAAGGCGCCATTTATTCAAGAGGCACCCTTATTGCGCTTGCCTCCGTTGGAGCAATTGGCATGATTACGGCGGCTTTAACTGGTTTGGGCACACTGCCCCTGCCCTGTCTTTCGGTTGGAGCTTTTGCACGCGGCCTGTTCTTTGGCGCTTTTACCATGTGCTGGATTGACGCGCTCATGCACTTGGACAGCAGCCTTATAGGTCTCACGGTATCGCTGTCGTTGGCCTTATATGGATTGGTTGGGCTTGTTATTTTCGGCATAAGCACGATATCGGGCGCTTATGCTCTTGCGGCGCTAACGCTTTGCCCGGTTTTATGTGCCGCAGGGCTCACTATAGCTTCGCCAGAGAAAAGCTTACGCGTTCCGATTGCCCAGGAAAATGTCGTCGCCCCTTTGAGCACGCGGCTATTGCTGTATGGCGCCAATTTCGCGTTCGGCGCAATGCTGGGTATACCTTTAAGTTTTTTTGCCCAATACAGCAACCCGCAGGCCATTATCGCGTTTGCCACCATGACAATTATATTGTTCGCCGTGTTTGCACTTACAACGAAAAAGGTTAGCGCCGATCTGATTCTGAGGGGCATTGTTTTGGCTTATGCCATCGGCGTCACCGCTCTTTTCCTTTTTGAAACACTCGACGATGCAGCCGATCTTGTCGCGATTGCCGCACTGGTGCCAGTTATCCTCTATTCAATTGTCGTCTTCGCGGACACACAAGCACGAATGCGTAAACCGTACTGGAGGTTGCCGGGCGTATGCCAAGTTTTTGCGGCTTTTGGCATGATGATATCTTGGACCACCTGTTTTGTGCACGACGTACATAGCCAGATGAGCGGGCTACAGCTACTGTTGTGCATGTGCCTGTGCATGGCTTTCATCTCAAGCGTGTTTTCGCCAAACAGCCGCACACGAATTCGCCCCTGGGGCTTTTCAAGCCTCATTCCCGAAGAAACGCCCGAAGCGCGTCTGCTGCGTCGGTGCAGCGAACTTGCCAACGAGCACAAACTCACCAGTAGAGAGCATGAAATCTTGCAATTGCTCGCCACTGGCGTCACCCGCGAAGATATAGCAACGACCTTTGTGATTTCGCCGACTACCGTCAAAACGCATATCCGCAATATCTATTCTAAACTGAACGTTCATTCGCAAACCGAGCTTATTAAGCTCATCGAGGACGCCTAGCAGCCCAAGCCGAATTACTGCACAACCCTGTCACTTGGCCATTCGCGGTATTAACATGGCGTTTGAATCCCTCCGAAGCAAACAGTATGTCTTGTATTTGCAGCACTACCGAAAGGAAGCTCATGGCACACATTGAAGTGCAGACCGTTAAAACCGCCACGTTCGCCATGGACTACATCCGCTTTGGGCAAGGCGAAGAGACGCTGGTAGTCCTTCCGGGTTTAAGCGTGCAAAGCGTGATGCTTCAGGCCGATGCTATAGCCAGGGCCTATAAACCGCTTACCGAGCGCTTTACCGTTTATGTATTCGACCGCCGCAAGAAGGTACCGGCCGAGTACTCGGTGTACGACATGGCCCGCGATACACAGGATGCCATTCAAGCGTTGGGGCTCAATCGCATAGCACTTTTTGGCGCTTCGCAAGGCGGCATGATGGCACTGTGCATTGCGCTTCAGCAGCCTCAACTGGTGCAAAAGCTAATTGTGGGCTCTTCTACGGCGCGCATTACCCAAGCGCACTACCAACGTATAAACGGCTGGATTGAACAGGCAAAGCAGGGAGACACCGTAGGCCTGTACCAGGGATTTGCCAAAACCATTTTCCCGCAAAAGGTATACGAACTTTCGCAAGCACTGCTCCTTGAAGCCGCAAACTCCGTGACGGCCGAAGACTTGCGCCGCTTTATCGTGCTGGCGCAGGGCATAAACGGCTTCGATGTGTTGGATGAGGTGCCCAAAATCGCGTGCCCGGTGCTGGTAATAGGATCGGCAGACGACCAGATCTTCGGCGCAGGGGCAGCTTTCGAAATCGCGCAGGTCATGCGCGACCGCACCGATTTTCAACTGTTCATGTACGGCGGATACGGACACGCGGCGTATGACACCGCGCCTGATTTCAAAGAGCGCCTGCTAGAATTCCTTACGCGCGCGTAGCGTGAACCGCCGCCACAGCGCCCCGCCGTCCCGCGCTATAATGCGAGCTAAGCGTATCAATTAAACCAACCGAAGGAGCAACCATGGACGCAGCGCCTTATCAAATGCAACGCGGCTTCCGCCTGCTTGACATTCATTGCTCCTCATGCGGCGCACCGGCAACTTACGACATCGTTAAACACACCTACACGTGCCAATACTGCGAAAACACCACCGGCATCAAAGAAGCCCTTGAACAGCGCAAAGGCTTTCGCAAGATGCGCCAGCAAGAGCTCCGCAAAAGCGCCGACAGCTTCAAAGCCGTATCGTGCACGTGCACAGGCTGCGGAGCTGAAATCGTTATTCCCGAAAACGAGGTGCTGCAAAACTGCTCGTTTTGCGGGCGTTCCCTGGTGCGAAGCGACTACCTGAAAACCCCTGAGTTCCCCGAGCTCATCATCCCTTTCCGCATCACGCCCAACGAGGCAAAAGAGCGCTTCTTAAGTTGGTGCAATCAAAACGCGAGCAAAGCCGAGGCGAAGCACCTTCGGTCAAGCCTGGGCAACATGCAAGGCTACTACCTTCCCTACGAACTTATTCGCGGGCCCATCGATTGCCTGGTCTCGCGCGCGGGTACGGCGCGTTATTACTCGTGCGGCGGCTATTTGACCAATGTGTTCGTGAATACATCGGCGCAGCTGGACAACCTTACCCTTAACGGCATGGAACCGTTTGACCTGCGCGAACTCTCCGAATTTGAATTTGGGTACCTGGCCCAGCAAAAGGCGAAGGTCGACGAAATCAAGGTGAAGGAGCTTGACGCACGCGTTAAGGAAGAGGTTGCCGCCAGCTACCGCAAAGAAGTTGAGCGTGCGCTTGAGACAAAGGACCTGGACATTAGCCCCGATTCCGAAAACCTCATGCGCATGCCCGTTCTGCTGCCCGTTTATTACGTGAGCGTAGGAAATGTGCGCGCGGCGGTAAACGGACAAACCGGCAAGGTTGCCGTGCGCAGCGAAAAGGTACGCAAAACGCTTCCTTGGTGGATTAAACCGATAGCGGCAACGTTGGCCGTATTTGCGGCCGCGCTTGTTATCGCTAGCCTGCTTATAGGCAACTGGGAAGGCGGCGCGGTTATGGCTGGCATGATTACGCTGGTCATGGGGCTTATTTTCTATACCGCCTACTCAGACGCCCACGAAGGAGAAAAGCGCACGATCCTTGACCCCGAAATATTTACGACAAACGAAATCTTCGAGCGAGCGCCAAATGGCCAGCTGTTCGCATCCAACGCAAAGATCACCGAAGACCCCGTGCGGCCTTTGTTCTTTGAAAACATCAATGGCGTTCGCACGCCGGTGCAGATTCGCTTTACCACGCCCGGACGCATGGCCAAAATGGTGCTGTTGGCCCTCTTCGTTATGTTTATGCCCATAATCGTCGCTTTTATGTTGAACGGGTTCAGCGCGAACGGGCTTCACCCAGAAGGAGCAGCGGTGTGGCTGTGCATCTTCGTGGTTGTGGTGCCCGCCTACTTCATAAAAATGGGCCGTATCAACATTTACGAGAACCCCTATGTGTACGTTTTTGACGAGCAGGGCCGCAAGCACAAAATCAAAACGGAATCGCGCACGGTCACCGTACGCGAAATTGTCAAAGAGCTGTTCTCGCCCCCGCTCATTGTGGCAGGGTTAGCCCTTTTGCTCTTCTTTGTTATGGGCGTATACCTTACACTGGGCAACTAGACACAACGACAGGGTTGCCGTCCTGCCTCATTTGAGCACGGTGACAGGACTTCCATCCTGTCTCATTTCGACTGAGGAAAGCAATGAAAGACAATACGTTCATTATCGATTCGAACAACCTTGATGCCGTGCAGCCTCGGCTTTACGGCTACGCAATTTCCGACGAAGGCGAATTGATATTCGACGAAGTCCCCCGTTGCAAAAACCGGATAGGCATATACACATTTGTTGATGTAACCCCTGATGAAATTATTATTAGCCAAGATCCGTCGGGGTCGTTCGGGCTCTACGTTTACCAAGATTCTTCGCGTTTCATTTTTTCGAATTCGTTTTTCAGGCTGGCCGAGCAGCTGAATGGCGCCTTTACCTACAACAAGCCGGCATGCAAAGCGCTGTATTACAGCATGTACGTCCCCCTTGAAGCAAGTGCCACCCTCGTCAACGAAATAAAGCGCCTTGAGCCCGATGCTGAAGTGCACATAAACAGGCATGCGCGTACCTTCAGCATCACCCAAAAGCCCATAACCATGTTCGCCCGAACGTTCGATTCCGAAGAAGACTTTCGCGTTCTTGACCGCTGGTACATAAGATGGATGGAGCTGTTCAGAGGCCTCGCGTCACACAGTTACCCGCTTACGGTTGATCTTTCCGGCGGCATCGATTCCCGAATTGTCCTTTCGATGTTCATTAATGCCAACATCGACCTCAATTCCGTGTGCGCGCTTTCCCACGATAAGGTTGCCCTCAAAAAAGATGCCGAGGACTACCGGATTGCACAGGAAATTGCAGGGTACTACGGTTTCGCACTGAACAACAAAGCGATGTTTCCCACGGAGAAGGTGGGCAGCCTTTCAGCGGCGGAGTCGTATACGTCTATGAAGTACACGTCGCTGGACTGCTCTATTTCCTCGAAGTATCCCTACACCGACTACCTTACTCCCATCGTTGCTGTAAAAGGCCTTGGAAGCCTGGTGAAGGGTTGGAATTGGGAGAGTCCCGAAGCTGCTATAAAAGACTCTTTCAAGTTTGGTTTTGCACCCTTTAGAACCGTTCCGCCGCTCGCTCAGCTCCATCAGCGTGCCGACCGCGATCAGCTGAGCCATTTTTACAAAGCTGAAGTGGACGAAATGCTTATGGATCGACCATACAAAAACGAACTTGCGGGGTCGTACCTGTTTTCGCGTCAGATTGTTTCCAAGCTTGATGCGCATAAGTGCCTTGACAAAATAAATTGCAATGAAATTACCGTGACCCCCTTCTTTGACCCCGACATCGTGGAGTTTCATTATCACCTTGGCACCGACGACCGCTACATGCTGGCTGGTATCATTCTGGGGCGCTATTGTCCCAAGCTTCTTGAGTTTGACGTGCAGGGAAACAAACTATCGAAAAATGTCCTGAGCGCCGCATCGACATACGCAGGCCCACCGGTTTCCCTGCCCGCTTACGAACGGCTTTCCGCATCTCCGGTTCCCGCGCAAAAGCGAACACTCGCAAAGCCCGATTTAAAAAGCTTCCTTGAGGATATCTACGCCTCGCAAGACTTCGAGCGCAACGTGACCGCAGTGCTTCCCGCGCGGTTCTTTAAGCAGGCAATGCGCCTTAAGGACAAAGAGCGAATCAACTCGAACGCCTATCACATGAACGCCCTTCTTGCCCTGCATGAGCTGGAAAAGCTCAGAAGGCAGTAACGCTTAGGCGGTTAAGGAGAGCGTAGCGTTTATAGCGGTTGGGACCGACTGATAATTCAGCCGCCACCTACCAGGGGTCACCGCTATCAGCCAATTTGTACTTTTACCAGCAACGTAAAGGCGTTATTCTTTAATAGCTGTACCCACTACCAGTATCAATAGACGACATGGGGTCAAGTTCGAAGCCGTAAACGCAAAACGCGCCATCGGGACGAACCCAATGGCGCGCACAATACCTTAAAACGCGTTCTCGTTCAAAAGGTTTAACTTATTTGGCAGGTTCAAGTTCTGCTGTAATTTCCGCTCTCCAATCCTCAAACGTTTTGTCAGCGGCGGGCATTGGATCGACAACGGTGTTGTCGTAGTCAGAAAACACCAGATGGTTCGAGACGGCATGGTCTTTCTCGTAATTGATTCCCAGGTCTATTGAAGCAAAGCTTCCATCTTCGTTGAAGCTGACGGCAAGCAGCGCTTCTTTCACCGAGTCACCTTCATTTGCCATAAACTTCAAAGCCTCATCAGAGGCGATATAGCTTTCGGGATCAAGCTTCACCAAATAGAAGGTATAACCATTCGCTTGCGTTTTCTCGATTTCCGCGGCGCAATCAACCAGCGTCGGCAAATCGCCTATCGTGCTCAAAAGGAATGCTTCAAACCCCTTGGCATGCGTCATGTTGTACTGCTCGGCAGTTCCGGCATAAGCCGACCCGTCCGCAACAAACACGGCGTTTTCGCCCTCGGTGAACGACTTGAACTCAGTGTCTGCAAACTGGGCAACAGCGCTCGTCTTGATAACGTCGCCACTTGCGTCAAACTTGTAAACAGTTGTCCCCTCTAAGCTTTCAGACTGGGGGTCCTCGGCGCTGCTTGCAGACGATGCGCTCTCCTCCGCGGTCTTGCTCACGAAAACCGCTCCGCTTTCCACGGTAACCGTAACCGATTTGAACGCGGGAGCGTTGGCGATAGCCGCCTTCAACTCAGCCGCGAGCTCGCTCGTAGACTGCGCCGACGAAGAGGCCGACGAAGCGCTTGCCGAAGACGCGCCTGACGCCTGCGTACTCGCTGACGATGCGGCGTTTCCGCTGCATCCAGCGAACGCCATCAGCGCCATTGCAACAACAAGGGCTGCCTTTACACCTGCAACCATTCGTTTCATACTGTCTCCCCTCAATAGCATTTTGCAGCGATAACGTGCGTTCGCTTGCCTTAAGGGCGAACCCCTTTGGCGCTCTTCAGGCGGTTTTTTGAAGGCGATGAGGCATGTGGTCACGCTTTTTTGTTACCGCCGTTGCACTTTCGTCGCATGCGGCTATGTTAGCAGAAATGCGACGTGGAACGGCAACTTTAAACGTCGAACTGTTATGCGCCGCACTCGTCAATGTACTCGTAGTACTCCCGTGGCGTGTGAAGCAGCAGCTCTTCTACAAATTCATCGACCGGCATGCGTCGCCCATCCATCATCCATTCCTGAAGAACCCTGACGTTTCCGGCAGTAATAAACAAGATTCTGTACTCTTGCGTCTTCGTGATCTCTTCGATGCCCTGGTTGCGACAATAAACCGAACGGTAGAATTCGTACGAGTAGTCGGTAAGAAAGTCGAAGAACGATCCTTGCTCCTGAGATTTCCTTAGCTCCTGGTAGTAGGGCAAATTAGCCACAATGTATTCAAGGATTTCCGTGAGAATAGCCGACCAATTGTGGCCGTCGTAGCGAGCCATAATGTCGGTGGTGACGTGGTTCTCGTAAACAGCATTTGCCAGCTCGTATTTGTTGGCATAATGCTTATAGAAGGTAGCGCGCGAAACATCCGCTTCCTCAAGAATCTCCCGCACGCGAATTTTATCTATCGGCTTTTCGGCTATCAGTTTTTTAATTGCCTGAAACAGCAACTTTTGGGAATCCATGTGAAGCCTCCCCTATATACAAAACCGAATTATCGTTCAAAACTATACCATTTCGCATTATTGTCTGTTTCTATCGTCTGCCAGGTTTCCTATATTGTGCAATGCAGGACTATCAACTGCTGCAATCAACAACACATAACATAAGGGGGATTCTATGGGTAGGCTTGACGGCAAGGTGGCAATTATCACGGGCGCTTCGCTCGGCATGGGCGAAGCGGCTTCACGTATTTTCGCGCAAGAGGGCGCCAAGGTGGTAGCTGTTGCGCGCAGGCTGCCAATTGTCGAAAAGATGGTCAACGAAATTATCGCTGACGGTGGCCAAGCGCTTGCCGTTGCCGGTGACGTGAGCGTTGAAGAGGATTGGAACCACATTGTCGAAGAAGCCATTAAAGCTTACGGCAAAATCGATATCCTCGTTAACAATGCCGGCATAAGCCCCAATGAGGCGGGTATCGAAGTTTGCTCCATGGACCTGTGGGAGCGCACCATGAACACCAACGTAAAGAGCGTCTGGATGGGCATGCGCGCAGTTCTGCCGTACATGCGCGAGGCTGGCGGCGGCTCCATCGTCAACTGCGCCTCGGGCATCGTTCACCAGGGCGGCGTCGACACGGTTCCTTACGCTGCATCCAAGGGCGGCGTGCATAGCCTTACCATTAACGCTGCCGTTACGCTTGCCAAGGACAACATCCGCGTGAACTCGGTTAACCCCGGCTTCATCTACACCCCGCTTATCGAGAACATGGGCTTCGGCTCGTTCGAAGATTTGTCGAAGCAAATGTCGGCCACCACGCCTCTGCCTCCTTATGTCGGCATGCCCGAGAACGTAGCTTATACCTACCTGTTCTTGGCCTCCGACGAAGCTGCCTTCATCACCGGCGCCGAAATCACGGTTGACGGCGGTGCAAGCATCGTCTAGTTTCCGCGAGCACTAACCCGCACGCGCCAAATTAGCTGGCATATATCCAACCAATCGAAGGACTGCGCTTGCACCCGCGCGGTCCTTCGATTATTTACGGCTGCCCTTAGCGGTAATGTGGATACAATCAACACGGTTTCATAGGTACAATAGCCAAAAAGGATGCGCTCTCTAGCAGAACTGCAGGTGGTTTCCATGTCAGGTACGCTTGAAATCAAAACCCCGCGCCTTCTACTGCGCCGCCACGTCCCGCAAGATGCCCCGTTGCTACACGAACGTTTCGGGCTTGATGAGGAAATGTTCGAGTATTCCGGCTGGAACCCCTACGCAACACTAGAGGCGGCCGAACAAACCGTAGCCGACCTTATCGCCAGCTACGACAACCCGCGCACCTATGCCTGGGCCATAGAGCATGAAGGAAACCTTGTGGGCACCATTGGCGCGTACGACTACGATGCCGAAAAGAACGTCATTGAAATTGGCATGAGCATTCAAAAGGCATCTTGGGGAAACGGTTTCGCAACCGAAGCGCTTGCCGCTGCCCTCCGTTACCTTGCCGAAGAGGAAAAGATCGCCCACGTCATCGCCTGGTGCGCCGCAGAAAACGTTGGCTCATGGCGCGCGTTGGAGAAAGCGGGCATGATAAGGACGCGCACCGAACAAGGCGCCCTAAAAATTGGAGATGCAACCTACGACCAACTTTGGTACAAATACCCCCGCTAACGCATTCCGTTGCGTTATGCGAGGCGCGCATTACTCGGCAGCGTCATCGGTTGCTGCTCCCCTGCCTTACGCGGTAGCGTCGTCGGACGCAGTTCCCCTGCCTTACTCGGCAGCGTTGTCGGACTGGTGGAGCATGGTCACGCTTGAGGCGTTCGAGTGGAATGACAACAAGGGGCCTTTCGGCAAGTCCTTTGACCTGTTGGGCGACGGGTCCATCCAGCTCATCAACATCCCTGGCCACGCTGACGGCCTGTTTGCCGTCAAGGCAACCAACGCAGAAGGTAAGTTCGTTCTGCTGTTCAGCGACGGCGGGTATGCAACCAAAAGCTGGCAGGAACAAATTACCTCGGGCATCGCTGCCGACAAGGAGAAGCAAAAGACGTCCCTTGCCTGGATCCGCGAGCAGAGCTTGGACCCCTTGTGCGCAGAATCGCTCGCCAACCACGATCCCGACGTAAAGCCGCACGTTATTGAGCTGTAGGGCCACCCATTGCCGTACCACAAAGAAGGTCTTTACTGCACCTAAAACCGCACGTAATTGAGCTGCAAGGGCACTTAGGAAACTGTCGCTCGCCAAACAATCGCACCGGAAGCGAAAAGGATGAGGGGCGAAAAGCAAGCAAGCTAAATCAATCGCGCAAACACTGGCAGCTTGCTTCTGTGGTACATTTGCCCCATGGCTAAAAACAAAACTATCAGCATTAACGCAAACGAAGAAAAATTCCCTTGGGCCCGCACTTTTATCGAGGGGGTTCTAAGCAAGCGCCGCGTGAACGCCAGCATCGCTTCCGAGATGACGGTTCTTTTCGAAGCGCTCGTTCGCAAGGCTATCTCCCACGTTGGCGACGAGAATACCGAGCTCGAAATCGGCAGCGCTAACGAACTTGGACGCACGGACATCAAAATTACGTTTCCGGGCAAGCGCTTCTCGCCGCTTGACGGAGACGTATCTTCGGATTCCGATGCGAAGGTCATAGAGGAGTATTCCGACAAAATCTCCTGCTCTTATCAAGGCGGCTACAACGTTGTGCGGATTTCTGTAAGCCAAAGCGCCTGGGCTTTCATCCTTCCGAACTTCATTGCCGTCGTTGCTGCCGTTATTGCGGGCGTCGTTTTTAGCCTGGTATTTGACGACGCTGAACTGCAACGGGTGACGAACGAATTAATAGTGCCCCTCGAGAAGCTGTTCACCAACGCCGTGCTCATGGTAGGCGCGCCGATGACGCTCTTCTCGCTACTCAAAAACGTGACCGATTCCTTCATAGTGGCAGAGCGGCATTCCTCTGCGCGCAAGCTGTTTATAACCTCGGTTTCTTCATCTCTTGTCGTAATCGCGCTAGCCCTTGTTATGGGGTTCGCATTCGCCCAGTCGGTTCTATCGGCAGGCGGGGTAACGGAAAGCTTTGACCTGGGATTTGCCAGTTGGTCGCTTGCCTCGGCGGTCGACCAGATCATACCGTCAAGCATCATCGAGCCCTTCGAGACCATCTCGCCTATCCCTATGATCGCTGTGGCGCTGCTTGTCGCCGGCGCCCTCAATTCCATCGGCCAGAGTTTCGGCGTGATCAAGCGCGCAATCGACGCCTGCTACGATCTGTTCTCGGGCATACTCCAGATCGTGATGACCGCCTTTCCGCTGGCATGCTTCCTGCTGTTCTTGCATGTCCTATTGACCGAGGACAGCATCGCGCAATTCTTGGACATCTTCTTCATAGCCATCGTCGTGTTTGTATGCACGATTCCCTTGCTCATCGTGTATGCGCTGAGCCTGCGCGCGCACGGCATACCCGTGCGCGAGTTCGTGAAGAAGCTTTGGCCACTCGTGAAAGAGAACTTCGCGATAGGCTCCGTTATTGACGCCGTGCCCTACAACACGCAGTACTGCGCGAAAAACTTCGGCATCTCGCGCGAGCGGCTCGAAAAGGAGCTCCCGATATTGGCGCAAACCAGTCTGGACGGCAACTGCTTCATCCTGATGCTGCTCGCCACGATCTATATCTTCGTCGCCAATTGCGAGGTTTCGTGGATCAACGTGGCAATCATAGCCCTCATCGTGATGTTCCTATCGTTTGGCGCACCCAACCAGCCGGGCTCCATTCTTATCGGCATGCTGGTGGTTTTAACGTACCTGCACTCGGACGCCGCCATTTCGCTGGCACTGTGCTTCGAGCTGTTCTGCGGCGGCCTGCAAAACATACTGAACGTTATCAGCAGCGTGGTAACGGTGACCGAAAACGAGTGCCGGGAAGCCAAGCAGCGCTGAACGCGCGCTTAGCAGAACCACTTATCCACGATTGTCGGCTCGCCAAAGCCCCAATCTTCCTCGACACCACGCGCCGTGCAGATGAAGTCGGCTTTCTTCAGCACATGCGCCGAGGCGGCGTTATCCACCATGGTGGACGCCGTAATAATCTCGATATCGGTTTCGCCATACAGATAGCCCACCATAAGACGGGCCGCTTCGGTAGCCAGCCCTTGGCCCCAAAAGCGCTCGCGCAGTCGGTAGCCAACGCTAATTTTATGCAGCTCCAATTATTACGGATATTTGCTCTCACCAAAAGTGCCGAATGCGTAAAGCAGGAATCACCTTCGCTCATAACCACCACCACAGCTCGCGCCTTTTTGGACCCAATGGGGCGCATTAAGCGAGAGAACCCTGTTTGTTGCAATAATAACGCTGTTTTGCTCAGCAACTTGGATACAATGACAGCATGCAATCATCAGACCATCCGCTGCCTTTTAATTGCCCCACATCAGAAGGCGAAGCAGCACCTGTGGTCACTCAACTTCACTTGATTGGATTCACGTATGGCAGACAAAGACGTATTTGAAATTACCCGTAGCGTTGTGGCCGACGGACTCCTTGACGAACAGGACGTTCAAACCATTCTTGCAGCGGCACGCGCGCGCAGTGAAGAGCAGCCGCTTACCACCAAAGAGCGCAGCGAAATCATGGACATCGTGACCAGCCGCATGAAAGGGCTCTCGTTCTCCAAGCTGCCCATGCCCTTGCGCGTACTGAGCATCCTCCTTATGGTAACGGGCGCCCTTGGCGTGATTTCGGCCATCGTAACCCTGCTCTCGTTAAGCAACAGCAACATCTTGGTGGAAGCGCTTGAAAAGGTAACCGCCACCACCGCCGTGGTCGTCGCCTTGGTGGCAATTTGCTCGTTTGCTTCTGCGGCACTTTCGTTCCTTGTGGGATTGCGCCTCATAAAGGGAATGCGCGGTGCCGCCAGTGCGCTTCTCAACGTGAACATCGCGGTCACCGTAATTTCACTGGTGTGCGAGTTCATGCTCTACGGCATTGGGCCCGTGCTTCTGTTCAATTTCATCCAGATAGCCGCCCAAATCGCACTTTCAACCTATCTTAATCCCTCGCTCGCCAATGAATCGAACTTGCGAGCGGGTCTCCGAAAGCTCGATACGGAAGTGCATGCCAAACAGGGCACGCTTGGTTTGGCCGATCCTGGTGAAGGATACATCCGTCTGGATTTCTTCAACCTGTTCTGGACGTTCATTGTTGCTTGCGTCATCGGCCTTATTGTCGAGATCATCTTCCACATGGTTGTTGTCGAGCCCGGCGTTTACCAAGATCGCGCTGGCTTGTTGTGGGGTCCCTTCTCGCCCATCTATGGCGTGGGCGCCGTGCTTATGACCATTGCGCTCAACCGCTTTAAAGACCGCAACATCATCTTCGTATTCATTGTGTGCACCATCATCGGCGGCGGTTTCGAGTACTTCGTCAGCTGGTTCATGGAGATAGCGTTCGGCGCCACTGCCTGGGATTACTCCGATCAGTTCCTGGGCGATTTGTTTGGCGGACGCACCTGCTTGCTGTTTGCCTCCATGTTCGGCGCCCTTGGTACCGTGTGGATCAAGCTGTTGTTGCCGGTGTTCTTGCGCCTCTTCAACCTTATTCCTTGGAAGCTGCGCTACAGCGTGACGTTGGTTTGCGCCGCATTGATGCTGGTAAACTGCGTTATGACTCTGCAAGCGCTCGACAACTGGGGTGCACGAGCGGCAGGACACGTGCCAGAGGCGGGAATCGAGCAATTCTACGCCGAGCACTTCAACGACGAGTACATGGCGAATCGCTTCCAGAGTATGACGATCGATCCCAACAAGTCCGTCCGCTCATAACGGCAGCGCGCCCTTGGGGTGCGGCCAAACGATCACTTCCAACATCGTGAAAAGATTACTTTGGCTTTTGCCCACCTGTAAAACACTGTTGTTTCTCGCGGATGCAAGCCGAAACAAAGAAGCAGGTCGACCACTCGGCAGAAGGTGGTCGACCTGCTTTTTAGATGCGCTGAATGAAGC
>JAZQAV010000199.1:0-5789 GCA_045545435.1 Eggerthellaceae bacterium
TAGCTCATGGCGCTGCGCACCAATACGCGATCCGCGGAGGAGCCGTTTTCCGTATCAAGTGAAGTGGTTGCAGCGGCTGCATCGGGCGAGGTAGTTGCGTTAGCTGTGTCAAACGAAGCGACTGCATTTACTGCATCTTTCGCATACGAAGCCTCCAGCTTTTCTGCCAATCGCTTCTGAATAGCGATAAGGGGCGATCCTTCGGGGCTCCAAATGAAGCGGTAGTGTTCCGCTGAGGTAAATATTCGTTTGGGAAGGATGGCCTTGTGCAAAAGCAGCTTCCAGAACGGTTTGGGAAGCTGGCGAATGCGGTCGTCCATCAGGAATTCGCGCAAATACGCTTCAATGTCGTCCGGATCGGGCGATGACGGTGAGCCGGTGTTGGCAACAATAACGCCTGTTATCATAAAAAGCCTCGTGTTGAACAAAACGATTGGATGCATGAGCGGTAGCACATGCGCCCTTGCAAACCAAAATGCAGCAGTGCAAATCTAACATAAACCCTCGCAGGGGTTATGAATGATTTAGGTTGGCTGGCTGCTCTGCATCAATTAATCGACGAAACCTACGCGGTAGTTTGTGAAAACAGCCTCGCCCGTGGCTTGCGTCGCATCAAGATCAGCGTCGGCGGTTATGCGGAAGTCACGATCGCCATCGCTGTCGTTGAAGATCTGCGTGACATGCCATACATGCGCGCTCGATTCATCCGCTTCGTCGATTATCAAGAAGTCCCAGCTGCGGGCGTCAGCGTTCACCAGTATTTCTTCGTGTTCTTGATAGAAGTCATCCAACGATTGCTTCCAATGGATCTCGCGCCAGCCCCATTCCTCGTCAAGCGCACCAAGTTCTTTGGTGTTGTCAAGCGCCGCCAGGCGCACGCGATTGAACAGCGCATTGCGCACGAGCAAGGTGGTGGCGCGCCGGTCACGTACAACCGCTTCGGCGTTTGTTGGCGCTGCGAGTTCGGCGGCGCTATCGTCGCCTGCGCCGGAAAGCAGGGCGCCTTCGTTCTCCCATTCGTCTACCAAGCTGGAGTCGGTGCAGCGCACCACCAGCCCAAGCCAGGCGATTATGTCTTCAAGCTGTTCGTTGCGCTTATCGAGGGGCAGTGTGCGTGCAAGAACGCGATACGCATCGGAGAGGTAGCGCAGCAGGGTACCCTCCGAGCGGGCAATGCCGTAATGTTGGATGTAGCTTTTGAAGTCGGCCGCAGTTTCCAACATGTCGCGCAAAACCGATTTGGGCGCGAGCTCATAATCGCGCGCCCAGGGAATTGCCTCGCAGTACTGCGAGAACGCGCTTCCCAAAAGCTCGCTGAGCGGCTTTGGATAGGTAACCTCTTTTATGCGTTCGATGCGCTCGTCGTATTCAACGCCGTCGGCTTTCATCTCGGCCATTGCCTTGTTGCGCGCTTCACGCTCTTGAGCGGCCAATATTTGCCACGGGTTCTCAAGCGTTGCCTCAACCATGCTTATAGTATCCAGCGCATAGGTTTCGCTTTCGGGGTCAAGCAGCTCAAGCGCGGCCAGCATAAACGGCGACAGCGGTTGGTCAAGTGCGAAATCGTCGGGAAGGTCGGTTGTGGCAACGTAGCTTTTCGACCCATCGGGGCCCTCTTCGAAAGACACCACGCTTGCGCTGAGCAGCGTGGAGAAAATCTCGCTTGCGCGCACGGTGAGCGTTTGCTTTTCTTCATCGGTTTGAGCAGAGTCCTTGATGAGCTTCATGGTGCGCGCGTACGCGTCGCCTCCCTGCAACACTTCGGCAAGCACCATGGCGTGCGTTATCTGCATGCGGGGTTTCAGCGTTTCGGGCTGCTGTCCAATAAGCTGATCGAAGGTCTTTTTACTCCACCCAACAAAGCCCTCGGGCGCTTTTTTGATAACGGCCTTACGCGCCTTCTTTTCGTCTCCGCCTGCTTTGGCCAGCGCACGGGCGCGTTCTATATCGTATTCGGTTGCCTGGGCGATTACCTTGCCTTCGGTATCGAACCCTGCTCGGCCCGCACGACCTGCAATTTGGTGAAACTCGCGTGCGTTCAGGCGGCGCATGCGATGGCCGTCGTATTTGGCAAGCGCAGTGAGGACGACGGTGTGAATGGGCACGTTGATGCCAACACCCAGTGTGTCGGTGCCGCAAATGACGGGGAGCAGTCCCTGCTGGGCAAGCTTTTCCACCAAAAGGCGATAGCGGGGGAGCATGCCGGCGTGATGAACGCCCACGCCGGTGAGCAGCAGCCGCTTAAGCGATTTGCCGAAAGCGGTGGTGAAGCGCGTGCCTTTGATGGCGTCTTTAATGGCTTCGCGCTGCTCCTTGGTTGACACGCCGAAGCTTGCCAGTGATTGGGCGCTTTTAAAGGCGGCGTCCTGGGCAAAATGGACTATGTAAAGCGGCGCTTCGTTGGCGCGCAGGGCAAGCTCGACAGTGCCCTCAAGTGCCGTGTCCACAAATTCGTAGGACAATGGAACCGGTCGTGGGGCATCGGCGATGACGTCAACATCGCGCGCCGTGTGCTCGTATAACGATTCCGCGATTGCCGATGTGTCGCCCAACGTGGCGCTCATGAGCATGAACTGGGTTTTTGGCAGCGTGATGAGCGGTACTTGCCAGGCCCACCCGCGTTGTGGGTCGCCATAGTAATGAAACTCGTCCATGGCAACGCAGCCCACATCGGCATCGGCGCCATCGCGCAAAGCGATATTCGCAAGAATTTCAGCGGTGCAGCAAATAATGGGTGCCGTGGGGTTGATGGTTGAGTCGCCGGTTATCATGCCAACGTTATCGCGTCCTAGCAGGCGTACCAGCCCAAAGAACTTCTCGCTGACGAGGGCCTTGATGGGCGCCGTGTAGTACATGCGCCTATCGGTGCATACCGAGAGAAAGCACATCCAAAGGGCGACCATCGATTTGCCCGATCCCGTGGGCGTTCCCAAGATAAGATGATTGCCCATGGCAAGGCTCATGCACGCTTCTTCTTGGTGCGGCCACAATTGAAGCCCGTATGAGTCAACCCATCCCAAAAACAAATCGAGGGCTTCATCGGGGCTTATATTTGGGTACGTTTCGTCATCGGGCCAGGGAATGAGTCTGCCCAGGGAATCTCCGGCGTTTGCCCCTGGTGCGGCGTAGGTGTCTGCCATAGTGCTTAATTGCTCCCATACAATGCGGGACGGCGATGCTCAAGAGAGGGCATGCCTGCGCGCACGCGTTCGATAAGCGATGTGTCTATGGTGCAGGTAAGCAGCTGCTCGTCGGGACCCGCTTGGGCGATTATGGTTCCTTGCGGGTCAACCACGCAGCTTTGGCCGATGTAGCCTTTGTCGGCACGGCTTACGCCGCACACGAAGATGCCGTTTTCGAGGGCGCGTGCGGCAAGAAGCGTTTTCCATTGCTGCGCTTTCAGCTTGCCATCAACCCAAGCGGCAGGGTAGAACATAATGTCGCATCCTTGCAGAGCGGCGGCACGAGCAACTTCGGGAAAGCGAAGGTCGTAGCAAATGGCCAATCCGAGCTTGCCAAAAGGCGTTTCGATGGGGACAAACAGCTGGTCGCCTGCTTGCATGCGTGAAGACTCCTGTGTGAAGTCGGTGTCGAACAGGTGCGTCTTACGGTAGAAACCACGCAGGGTGCCCGCGTTATCGGCTATCAGGACCGTGTTGTAGGGAAGCGCGTTGCCAGTAGTGGCACAATTGCTGTCCGCGGTTGCTTCGTTGTTTGTAGCCGTAGAGGTGTCGCAGGAAGCCTGAGGCGCTCGTTCGTTCATCGTGAAGATAATCCAGAGCCCTGTTTCGCGTGCAACCGAGAGAACGTCGGCAACAAACGGGCCGTCCATCGGTTGAGACTCGTTGATAAACGCTTCGCGCTCCTTCTCGTATGCGCTCATAAGTGATTCGGGGAACACCAAAAGATCAACGCCGGCTTCCTTAGCTTTTTGGGCGTATGAGCGCACGAGTGCAATCACATCGCCATCAACGGGGTGGCAGGTTTGAGCAAGACCAAGAGTGACGTTCATGGCGGCTGCCCTTTCATTCAGAAATATCGCGCGTCGCAAACTCGACGAAATCGGATGGGTATGGGTTGGAATCGTCTTTCCTGAATCCCAGGTAGAAGATCGTTTGCAGATTGTTTTCGAACGGTTTTAGAACCATATCGTCACGCATCTTGACGATGGGGTTATTTTCAAAAAGCGAACGCTGGGCGAAAACAACCTCGTTGCTTTTGAAGTTGCTCATGTAAAAATCGTCTTCCGAGAAAAAGCTTTTAAGGAGGTAACGGCACTGCATCCCCGAGCTTTTCATGAGCGATTCGGCTCTTTCTTTCCTGTTGCGGAAGAGTGCGTGGTCCATGAACACAAAACTGAAGCCCTCAAAATCATCAACGGAAACATATTCCTTTTGGGCAAGAAGAGATGTTTTTGGTAACCATACAGCCGGCTCATCCTTCTGGATCATGCGGCATTCGATTCCTTGTTCGGCCAATCTGTCTATGAAACCCTGATGCTCAACCACGGTTCCGCCAACAATGCCCGCATCTACAACATTGTCATCCAAAAGCTCTTGCGTCGTGCGCAGCGCATTTTCTACCAGCAACGTGTTAACTTTGGGCCGCGCGGCGCGATATTCGAAAACTTTTCTGACGAGGGTTTGGGTTGCCTTTATGTTGGCGGGCAATTTATGTATTCGCAACGTGGGAATTTCGGCCGCTTCAAGTGATTTGACCGACTGCTTCGCTTCGTCGTACATGCTCACAATGGACGTCGCGTATTCGATGAACGCCTTGCCTTGGGTGGTAAGCGAGTTCGGGGTGCCGCGACTTATGAGCTTTGTTTCCAAGTCGCGCTCCAAGGTAATCATGTGCATAGAAAGCGACGATTGGGACATATTCAGGTTGCGCGCTGTTCGGTTGAAGCTTAAATCGTTGGCTAACTCAAGATATTCGCGTAGGTATTCAATTCTCATGCTAACCCTCTATAAGACATGCTCACGAATGTTGTGTTGTGTCGTTACGTTTACTTTTCCGTCTTTGCATAATAGCAGACAGCTCTTAATCGGAAAATCGAATAGGCCAATTTAAGAAGAAGGACACTACATTCGAAAATGAAAAGCCAGCATCGATTAATCAGCGGTGCGGAAAGCGGGCGGCTCCTTTATGGTTGATATGCGTTTATAAGATGCACAATCGGAAGAAAGAAAGGAAGCTTATGGGAAGGCCTAATGTACATCCGACAAGCACCACCGTCTACGATCCCGAGAAAGCCTGGAGCGGCTACACGCTGTTCTCGGCCAAAGGCTACGGCGTCCTGCTGATCGACATGAACGGCAAGATCGTCCGCATGTGGAAGGACATGTACGGATTCCCGCCCAAGATGCTGCCCGGCGGCTACATGATCGCCTCCCGCGGCACCCGCAAGGCCGCTTTCGCGTACCAGGACCAGCAGGACCTCACCATGGTCGACTTCGACGGCAACGTCGTGTGGTCCTTCGACAAGAACCAGGAGGTCGTCGACGACGGCGAGCCCTACTGGAGCGCGCGCCAGCACCACGATTTCCAGGTGACGGGAAGCCCCACCGGCTACTACGCCCCCGGCATGGAGCCCGACCCCAACTTCGACAAGATGCTCATCCTCACGCACTCCGACGAGCGCCGTCCCAAGATCTCGCCGCAGCTGCTGCTCGACGACCGCATCATCGAGATCGACCGCGAGGGCAACCTGCTGTGGGAGTGGAGCGTTGTCGACCACCTCGACGAGTTCGGCTTCACCGAGCTGCAGAAGAACGCCATGTTCCGCA
>JAZQAV010000200.1:0-3372 GCA_045545435.1 Eggerthellaceae bacterium
AGTTTGCGAAACGGGTCCGCCCTGGCAGAGCGAACCGCCTTCGCAAACGCGGCGTTTTTGGACAGATTGAGCCAGTTCAACAGTGCGGAGTTTCGCAAACGTGCCTCTTTTTGCCAAAACGCGCAGAGACGCGATAATCGGATGCACGCCCCTATTTGACCTGGACTTCGCGCGGGTTTTCTCGGTCGTGCACGCGCCAGACAATAAAGACGAGCACAAGCACGTACATCAGCGTTATGGCGAAAAATGCGATGTCATCGCCTAGACAAGCTTGTTGCAGCGGGCTCGCATCGGGTGCAATGCGAGTAGCTAGTGCCGAAAGCGAAATCACCAACGCTGTGGCGAACGACGTCCCGACCTGCCCGAGTGTGCTGCTGTAAGCGTTAGCGTGTTGTATGAGGCTGTTGTCGAGCGTGTTGATACCCCAGGTGTTCACGGGGTTGATGATGCACTGCTGTCCAAAGCCGGTGATGGACGCAAGGCCGAGGACGATGAGGATATGCGGCGTGTCGGTGCCAGAAAAGCTCAGGCCGCTGAACCCGGCCACCAGCAAAACAGCGCCGATTATGCAGATGCGTCGCGCACCGCGTTTGTCGAATATATGGCCAGCGATGGGGGCCATGATCGATCCGAGCAGCGC
This sequence comes from Eggerthellaceae bacterium, assembly GCA_045545435.1. Lineage (GTDB taxonomy): Bacteria > Actinomycetota > Coriobacteriia > Coriobacteriales > Eggerthellaceae > UMGS1502. The sequence continues at coordinate 641 of JAZQAV010000200.1, forward strand.
ACCGGGCAGCAAGATAAGCCCGCTGATGGTGGCGGGGTAGCCGCGCACTGCTTGTATGTAAAGCGGCGCCACAACGCCGAAAGCCACGATGGCTGCGTTGCACAAGATATTGATGTTGATAGCCCAGACGTAGTCGCGCGACCTGCAGATTTTGAATTCGAGCATGGGAACCTCAAGCGAAAGCTGTCGGCGTACGAACAAAACGATAAACGCAATGCCGACGACTACCATGAGCGCTACCAGCCAGTATTGGTCGGTAGAGGTGAACGTGGAAAGCCCGTAGAGGACGCCGAACAAGCCGACAGTGGAAAACACTACTGAAATCGGGTCGAAGCCTATGCGCTTGAATTGCCCGAAATTTTGCAGGAGCAGCGCAGAGACAAGCAGCAGCGCGCACATGAGCAACGCCATGAGCACGAACATGTAATGCCAGCCCACGAAGTCGATGAGCAAACCAGCAACAACTGGTCCAGCAACAGGAGCTACGCCTATGACCAGGCTCACGAACCCCATGGCCATGCCGCGCTTTTCCACAGGAAACACCAGCAAGACGAGCGTGAATGTCATGGGCATGACCACGCCCGTGCACGCTGCTTGGAACACGCGTCCGAGCATGAGAACGGGAAAGCTCGGCGACCATGCGCACAAAAGGCACCCCGCAATGAAAACGGTAAGCCCCGTCATGTAGAGTTTGCGCGTGGTGAAGCGGCCGAGCAGATAAGCGGAAAGCGGGATGATAACAGCTTCTACCATGGCGTAACCCGACGTTAGCCACTGCACCGTGGTTGCCGAGATGGAAAACTCGGTCATGATGGCGTTGAACGCGGGGGTGACCAGCATTTGGTTGAGGACTACCAAAAACGCTCCGACTAGCAAGATGACCACGAGCGTGGTTTGCTGTCTGTTCTGGGTGAGAGCCATGTGCGGCAGCCTTTCTTCAGCACGGCGTGTCATTTACATATAGCACTGAATTGTAAGGTGTAAGGGAGACTCATCCAAGGGGCGTTGTTCTGATGCGAACCAACCTGGCGAAAGAATAGCATTTTCAGTAAGGCTGCCCATGCTTAGAGGTGGAGTGCGCCGAAAAATGCGTGTTTTCAGTGGCCTGTCGTTCGCTTTGGGCGGGGGAGGTGCACTGAAAACGACGCATTTTCGACAATAGGCGCGACTCCGAGGGCGACTCGTTACTGAAAATGGCACTCTTCCGACTCCGTCAGTGGCCAAGACGCCAGAATGCCTCAGACTTTGATTGCTCGGGGCGGGGCGTCCTCATCGCTGGTGCTGTGGATTTGTATCGCTGCTGTTAGCGCAGCAGGATTTAAGCGTTGATACATCGGCGGATTTAACAGCCTGTTTACCTGGCGGGTCGTTCAGATGACGGCAATGCGAGCGGTGTTGCACTATAATCGCGTGGTACTACTAAAAAGCGAATGTGAAAGGAAGCCCTAACCATGGCACGCGTGTACAATTTTTCCGCTGGCCCGGCCGTGTTGCCGGAAGAGGTGCTGCGTCAGGCAGCCGACGAGATGCTGGAGTACAAGGATTCCGGCATGTCCGTCATGGAGATGAGCCACCGCTCTGCGGCTTTCACTGACATCATCACCGGCGCCGAGGCCGACCTGCGCGAGCTCATGGGAATTCCCGAAAACTACAAGGTGCTGTTCTTGCAGGGTGGCGACAGCTTGCTGTTCGCGAGCGTGTTCATGAATCTGGCCACCAACGGCAAAGCCGACTACATCGTCACGGGCAGCTGGTCGAAGAAGGCGCTGGCTGAGGCAAAAATCCTAGGCGACCCAAAGGTCGTGGCCAGCGGTGAGGACAAGAACTTCAGCTACATTCCCGACTGCTCCGATCTCGATATCCGCGAGGACGCCTCCTTCCTCTACATGTGCGAAAACGAGACCATCCACGGCGTGAAGTTCCACGAGCTTCCCAATGCCAAGGGGCATGTGCTCGTCGCCGACCAGAGCAGCTGCTTCCTCTCCGAGCCGGTCGATGTCGCCAAGTACGGCCTTATCCACGCGGGCGTGCAGAAAAACGTCGGCCCGGCGGGTGTGCAGGTGGTCATCGTGCGCGAAGACCTCATCCCAGACGACCTGCCCGGCGTACCGACCATGCTGCGTTTCAAGACGCATGCGGACAAAGGCTCGCTCTACAACACGCCGCCGGCGTACGGCATCTACATCTGCGGCCTTGTCTTCAAGTGGATCAAGAGCCTGGGCGGCCTTTCGGCCATGAAAGAGCGCAACGAGAAGAAAGCCAAGTTACTCTACGACTTCCTCGATGCAAGCACGCTGTTCAAGGGCACCGTCGAGCTGGCTGACCGCTCCATCATGAACGTGCCGTTTGTGACTGGCGATGCGGAGATGGACAAGAAGTTCATCGCCGAAGCCACTGCTGCAGGCCTTGCCAACATCAAGGGTCACCGCAGCGTGGGCGGCATGCGCGCCAGCATCTACAACGCCATGCCCTACGAGGGCGTGGCCGCGCTTGTCGACTTCATGGGCGAGTTCGAGAAGGCCAACGCATAAGAGCCAATCAGCAGAATAAGAGTCGCTAGGGGGTCGGCTTTGGGCCGCCCCCTTTTTGTGATTCGAATATAGGCGTGGCGCAGCGTGTACATGGTTATTTTGCAATCGCAGCGCCACTTGTGCATCCGTAAGGGGTGGCTACTGGTTCAATGTATGCTACAATGCGTACTTGATACCAAGTCGGATCGTAGCCATGTCGTT
>JAZQAV010000201.1:0-50208 GCA_045545435.1 Eggerthellaceae bacterium
GGGCGTAAGATATTCAAGCGCGCCTTTCATGGCTATCGCATGCGTGGACACAAGAACATCGTGGTGCAGGGCGCTATCGTGGATGTCTTCCAGAAACGATTGCAACCGACCCACAACATGCGCGGGCGACTCCATGCCCGCAGGCGCCGGCGTACCAGCAAACTCTTTGAAGAACGCCAGCACTTCGGGCGCGGGATCTTGCAAGCTCATTCCCTCGTAGGGGCCGTAATCCATTTCGATCAGGCGGTCGTCAACAACTTGCTCGACGCCCTCGGCCACAATGCTGGCCGTTCGCACCGCACGCACAAGCGGACTGGTGTACACGCGCGCAAACTGGACATTGGCCTGAGCCAACCGCTCACGCGCGTCTAAAGCCTGTTGAATGCCCACGTCATTCAGGGGATTGTCTTTTCTACCCTGAAGCTGCTTGGCTGCGTTTCCCTGCGTTTGGCCATGCCGAATAATATAGAGCACGTTGCCTCCATGTCCTTTGCGGCCCTTCATAAGCGACCGCACTGCCTTTGCAGCGTTGCAATGCGCGACAACCAATTCCCGCAACAACGCTCACCAGTGTATCGCAGCAACGCAGAAGGCCTTTCCGCGAATTGCGCCTTCGTGCGTTTTGACGGAATAAATCGCAATTGCTTCTTGGCTCGTTAAGTTTACAACCGCAAGGTGGTAACATAGACGATTACAGTGTTTGCACTGGGCAAACGTGAAAGACCGAACAGGAACCACCGCCATGGATGCTGCTGAAATCTATCATTTTCTTTTCGAAACCTACCTGGGCGTTGGCGTCATGATAGTTGCCGGTTTGATTATCAGCCTTATCTTATGCGTTGTCTTGGAACGCAAAACGCGTCGCGTGTACCAAGACCGTGGCCCGCGCAGCGAAACGGACGAGTGGTCATTGTTCGACGACGAAAGCGAAAGCGCTAACTAAAACGACAGGATCTGGGAAAGGATCGCCATGAGCATCGCGCAACCCCTGAGCACTCCCGTTTTGTATCACCGCAACGAAGAATACATTCCCCGCATTGCAGCTGTTCACGACCTATGCGGCTATGGCAAATGCTCGCTGGGTATCGCCATTCCCATCCTTTCTGCAGCTGGATGCGACGTGTGCCCCGTGCCCACCGGCCTGTTTTCAAGTCACACGGCTTACCCAGGTTTCTACATGCACGACACCACCGAAATCCTTGAGGATTACGTTACCGCTTGGAAGAACATCGGTGTGGAAATTGATGCGGTGTACTCGGGTTTTCTGGGTGCTCCTGAGCAAGTGGACATCATTCGCGACCTGTATGCCACCTTCCCCAAGGCCATCAAGCTGGTAGACCCTGTTATGGCCGACCACGGCAAGGTGTACCCCACCTACACGCCCGAGCTGTGCCAGGCCATGGCAGACCTTGCATGCGATGCTGACATTCTCACGCCCAACCTTACGGAAGCGGCCATTATTTTGGGCACCGAATGGAAGGGCACCGACATCTCAAACGACGAAGCCAAATCGATAATCGATCAGCTTCTTGCCAAGGGCGCCAAAAACGTGGTGCTCAAAGGCATCCAGCGCGAAGGCGAAAGCATCATTCGCAACTTCGTGGGCGGCGTTGATTGCGACATTTTCGAAGTGAGCAACGAGTTTATTCCCTACATGCTGCACGGCACGGGCGACTTGTATGCATCGTGCCTGCTCGCTGGCATCATGGCGGGCCGCTCGCTGTACGAAGCCGCATGGTTCGCAGGCGACCTTACGCATGATGCCATCCGCGTTTCCACGAAGCAGCCCAACTTCCAGGAACGCGGTGTCAGCTTCGAGCTGCTTATGGGCAAAGTCGCAGCGCTTTTGCAGCGCGCATAGGCAACTAGAACGATCAAGCCTGTACGCTAAGAACATAAATACGAGGGGCGTGCACCAATTCGCACGCCCCTCTTCTTATATTCAGCAATCTAATCGTTTACCCGATAGCCCCAATAGACAGGCGCCTATCTTCCCTTGTGCGGCCTGAGCCACACAACCACTACCAACATGATTATCGTAGAAACGATGATGGGAAGAAGAATCTTCTGCTCGGGCACGAACATGAGCATGTTGGACTCAAGCCAAACACCGGCCATAGAGCCCACCACAAGCAAGGCACCCGCCAAGAGAACGCCCACCACGTCCAAGGCTTTGCTGTGCCGCGTACTGCATGCCGATTGAATAACCACACCCAACAACCAACTGGCAACGGGACACCATACCAGCGGCGAAACAATCATGTTCAGGACGCGCTCTTGCACGTCAACATTGGCAAAATACCAGTAGCTTACGGCATCCCATCCCACCAGGTTTCCGCTCCCGCACGCGCCCAAGACTATCGCCCAGAACGCCGCGAAAAGCGTTGTAGCAAACGCATTAAGCGGCCGCAGGCAAGCACCGGCCGCCAGAGGCAAAAAGGCGTTGAAGCCCACAGCGCCCACCACGGGAAGCGCCATGGCCACATTGGGCTCTGCAATGCCCTTGCGTGCCACGAAGTACCACCATATTGCGCTGAGCGCCAATGCGATTACGCCAACTATGGGGCTTGATCCCATAATGAACGCAAGCGACAGTCCGCAGAAAGCAACGAGCGCCCCCACATGCGGAACCGCAGCGCCCAGCGCCACCATCACCAGCACGATAACAGCCACCGGTATGGTTTGCGAGGGATCGCCACCAAAAAGTCCGCGCTCCCAACCGATGAAAAACGGCATGTTCACCGCTGCGAGCCATCCTATAAATCCGCTGGTAAGCGCACCGAATATGCGCGATAGCACCATTTGCACCTGCGGCGTCATACGCGCGCTCATAGGTATGCGCGACTCACGTTGCTGGCGCCGTTGCTGTCGCCTTTGCTGCGCTTCCAGCTTTCGTTGCTCGCGTTCTTCGCGCCGTTCGAGCTTCTTTTCTTGCTTGATCTGCTTGCGCAGCTCGCGCGCCTCGCGCTCAGCCAAAGCATCGTTGTCGCTCCCTCCTTTATCAACTTGATAGTACGGCTGACCAGAGCCGTCCAACATATTCCCCTGCGCTGCGCCGTCACCGTAAAGGCCTGCGCCGTCATCAAAATAGTCTTCGGATTCAGCCAGACTTTCGAGCGCGGCTCCCATTGCATCAGCCACGATGCGTTTGAGTTCCTTTGTTCCCCGTTTTGCGTTCCCTAAAAACCTATCAGCCTCTTCCTGAAAATCGCGAACCGACTGGTAGCGTTCCTCCTTGTCGGGATCAAGCGCGTAAAACAGCACATCATCCATGCCGTCGTCAAGGTTGTCCCAGCAAAGCGACGGAAGCACAAGCTCGGCATCAAGGATGGCATCTTCCGCGTGGTCAAGATCGGGCGCCATAAACGGATTGGCACCCGTCAAAAGTTCATAGGTAACCGAGGCCAGCGACCATTCGTCGGTGCGCGCATCAAGCTCTTCGCGGCGCATTTGTTCAAGGGGCATGTAACCGATGGTCCCCCCACCAGTGGTGCCCGCGCCCGACGCATCGACTAATGTCGCCAGGCCAAAATCAGTAACTTTTACCGTTCCCTCGCGGTTAACCAGTATGTTGTCGGGTTTTATGTCGAGGTGCAGCACATGGTTTGAATGCGCTTTTATCAGGGCCGACGAAACCGCATCAACCACCGCGGCAACTATGTCCAGCGTTATGTAATTCGCATATTCGCGCATGAGCTTGGTAAGAGTAATGCCCTCGATGTACTCCATAATGAGGTAGGCGGTTCTGCCACAAACTTCAACGTCGTACACCGTCACAATGTGCGGATCGGAGAGCATGGCTGCCGTGCGCGCCTCGTCAAGGCCGGGAATATTTGCAAGTGCGGGAACCGTCTCGTCTTCGAGCGGATTGCTGTGCACGTCACGCTCCACGTAAGCGGCGCGCCTTTGAACGGCGACGGCATTCGCGCCAGGAAGCGCCGCACGCAACGCATCCGATTCAGTAAGTAAAATGCTTTTGATGGCAACCTTGCGCTGAATACGAGGGTCCCATGCAACCGTCACCGTGCCATAGCCACCCGCGCCCGCTTCTCCAAGCGGACGATAGCGGTCGAGTATGAGATTGCCGTGCGCCAACGCGTGCCTTCCCGATTGGTTCGTTTGCAGTGTGTTCGAGAACGCTCTTATCATGTTGAATTAATCGCGAATATTTGTTTGCAATGATACCGCAGACGCACCCTTGGGCGCCAACAAGGCCATTTAGTGGCACACCACGCGCAAAATTTCTGCATGAACTGAATTTGCGCTTGCACAGAATCGCCTGCTACGGTAATATCTTTCTTCGCCGTAGTCATAAGGCACATGCGGGTGTGGCGGAATTGGCAGACGCGTACGGTTCAGGTCCGTATGGGGGTAACCCCATGAAGGTTCAAGTCCTTTCACCCGCACCATTTAAATCTCCAGGTCAGCCCCTTTTGGTTGGCCTTTTTTATTGCCAAAATGCCCCCTGTTGGGCAGTTTGGGGCATATTTGGGGGAAATCGGAGACACCTTTTGAAACACCTGGAAATTGGGACGAGTCAATTTGCGGGACCTATTTATAGCGCCTGAACTGCGAGGACAACGTCAATTCGGACACACTTTTTGAAACATAGCCCAAACATAACCCGAAAATCCTCGAGCCGAACAACATACAAAATAAGGGCCCGAGGACCAATAGCATGTCCTTGGGCCCAGCTTAACAACGCTTTAAACCTATACGGCTCCGCCCCAAACGGTGGCAGCTGAGCCGCGTGCAGCTTAATGAGACGCTTTATGCGTAAAAGCGCGCGTATTGTGCGCACACGCTGCGCAGCTTGTTCTCGGCGTAATCGCGCATCTGCTTCTCGTAGTCGTTCTGCTCGCGGTTAATTTGGCCAAGCTCCTCTTTGTACGGCGCCATACGCTCTTTCACCTCGTGCTTTGCACTGAAATTGAAGAAGCCTTTGGAGCGTTTCTCATCCTTCAATTCATCCAAAATTCCATTGAGTTCGCTCTCGCGCTGCGCGAGCTCTTGTTGGCGCGTCACGATTTCGGGATGCGCGTCCAAGAATTCTTGATTCAAGAATCCCTGGTGGAAGTCGCGTTTGTGCTCCCAGGTATCCGTCATCGCCGGAATCTCGAACTTGATGGCAAGCGGCATGCTGCGGCGCGTGAACTTGCCCTCTTCTTTTTCCTCGTAGTAATCGGTATCCTTCGCGCTGCGGATAAGCTCGAGGCAGTTCTTGTAAATAAGCAGGTCTTGATCATGCGCGCTGTGATCGAACAAACCTGCGTTGTCCAAGAGCGTCAGGCATTCACGCGCACGCTGCGCAAGCTCTTCCTGACGGGCCGCATCGGGATGCTCAATTGCCTTGTATTCTTCCAAGAACAGTTCCCAGGCACGCACGGCGTAATTGTTCACGCTCAGCGGGCCTTGCTTGGAAACATCGATGGCCGTCGGATTGAAGTCTGCAGTAGATGCAAGGTTTTCGGCGGTTTGCGCAACATAAGATGCATCTGCTTGCGTTTGAGCCGCCGTAACAGCCTGGGCAACCGCTGCCGTGGCCGCACTAAGGATGGTATTCAGATCGATGGTGACCTCAGCGGGAGCTGCCGCAGAAGGGGCTGCGGAAGCTTCTGGCGTTGCGGTTGGCGCAGGTGCCGCAGCGGCATCGGGCTGCATCAATTTGCGCGCATCTTCAAGACTGTACTTGGTGCCGCAACCTTGGCATACGAAGAAATCGCCCTCTTTAACAAGGTTGTCGCCACCACAAAGCTCACAAACGAATCGTGCCATAGTAACCGCCTCCTATGCTTATAACCTGCGCTTACGTCTTTAATGGTAACGCCTTAACGCATATTTCGCTAGAGCGGTTTTGATAGTATAAAATTTCATTTTGCGGCGCTCGTGACCCAGTTGCAGCTGCGCTAAATCAGCACGCAACTAGTGTATGCAATGGTTCCCTTCCCATGGTTGTAGGGAATTCCCGCGCTGGTGCACGTATCGCTTACGACCAAGCCAGCAGCCTCCATAGAGGTAAGTCGCTTGTCGGGGAAACGACAAGGTGCATCAGGATAGGTGCACTCCTTGCATAAGGTGCACGCTCCCGCAGACAAAAACGTGGCGTCAATACCCTTTTCGCGCACCGCATCAATCAACTGGTAGTAGCGCTGCTTGTGAACCTGCTCGGTTTCCATCATGGTTTCGAAATCGAAATCATCTTCCAGCTGCCCAACGCTTTGCACGATCAAGCATGTTTCACTTTGATCGATAAGCTGTTGGTAGTCCTCAATAGAACCGCACCCGGGCGGGCATGCCCACGTTTTGCCGTACATATGGCACTTGTCGGCATTGCACATGGCGCGCACTTCTTCGCGCACGCGTAAGTTTTCTGCCGCCGTCGAACCAATTGTCTCGAAGCCGCATGCCTGCGCGACCTCTGTCAAATCATCCAGCAGTGCCATTGCGATCACTCCTCGAAAGCCATTTGCTCAACGTAGAACTGATTGAATTCCTGCGAAGTTGAGAGCTCAATGTAGCGGCATTTCCTGGCCAAATTGCCCGCAAAGTCGCGCGCGGCAGCCGACAGAAGCATTGCGCTTGCCCCTTCGGCCGACGCATTGCCCACGCTCGTCGCGCGATCTTTTAACTGCGGCGGGAACAAGCCAATACGCGCCGCACTGGCAACGTCTATGAACGCCCCGAATCCACCGGCAATTTCTACGGCCTCAATATCGCTCGCCTGAATGCCAAAATGCGCCATCAAGGTATGAACGCCGCCAGCAACCGCCGCTTTGGCGAGCTGCACGTTGCGCACGTCTTTCTGCGTGATGTACACCGATTGGTCTTCCGTCAGATAAAAAACGTTGAAGCCATCGCGCTCCCCCAAGCGAGCCGCATATGCTTCCTCAACCTCATCGTCTTCCAGCAGAAGGCCCGTTTCGTCAATGACGCCGCAATTCAGCAGGGCGGCAACCGCATCCACCACACCAGTGCCGCATATGCTTGTGGCAGGTTCATCGCCCACTGTTGTGATAGCAACTTCGCCATTGGAAATGCGAACGTGCGAAATTGCCCCCGGGGTTGCAGGCGTACCGCACGCAATGCCGGCGCCCTCGAACACGGGGCCTGCAGCCGTTGCGCAGCAGGCAATTTCGCCATTGTGCGACAACGCCATCTCGCCGTTGGTGCCCAGATCAAGAAACAGGCGCGTTGAAGGTTTGCTATTTGTGGCCTGCGCAGGCGCACCATCTTGGCCTTCGTGCGGTGCACCTTCAGCCGCGTCGCGACCATAGCCGCACGCCAGCAGGCCTGCAACAATATCGCCGCCCACATAACCCGCAACAGCGGGCACCATATACGTGGGTCCCAAGCCCTCTATTTTGCGCACGTCTCCAAACAGCGAAAGGGGCTCAAAGGGGCTTACCCCGATGCTATCAGGCAAAAGGCCAACAAATATATGTTCCATGACGGTGTTGCCCGCCACCGCGGAAACCGAACAAAGGGCGGGGTCAACGCCTGCACGTGCGCATAACTGCCCCTTCATAGCGCATACCGCTTCAACGATGCGCTGGGTCATAAGGGCAAGTTTGCCATCCATGCTGGCAGAAATACGGCTGATCACATCGGCTCCGAACGAGCCTTGTGGGTTCACGCATCCCGCGGTTGCCAATCGAGCACCTGTGTGCAGGTTATGCAAGTGAGCCACCACCGTCGTGGTGCCCACGTCAACGGCGAGGCCAAAAGCCGGAAGCTGTTCACTCGCGAAAGCGGATGCATCGCCCGAAGTGGGCGACACGTCAGAGGTGGGCACATCGGCCGAAGCAGCCTCGTGGGCTGAGGCAGCTGCGCCAGCAACTGCGCTTTCCGCTTCGCCACTTAAAGCGATGGGCTCAAAAGGCGTGAGCTCAAAATTGCCAGAGAAAGCGGCTCCGCGCTCCTGCACTACCATAGGAGCTCGTTCGGGCACGCGCACATACATGCCATCGCGAACGCGCTCCTCACAAGCAAGATGCCAGGGCGCATCCGCACCCTGGCCTACTTGCACTAAACAACGTCCGCACGTTCCATGGCCACCGCACACCGCAGCAATGGCTATACCCGCCTCCAACAGGGCGTCCAATATAGTTTGCCCCTCATGGCAGGAAAGTTCGTTTATGCCGTTGCCGCTTTGAACGGTAATGCGCATGGCCCTCATTCCTTACGTCTATTGCCATTCCTCAAACGGCGGCTCACGATGTTCTTCGGGGCGCCAAGGGGTCAAACGCTCACGACGCGCAAGGTTGTCGCGCCCTTGATGATAGTTGCCCCACGGCGAATTCTCGAAGTTGGCCCAGTTGTTCGGCTGAACCGACCAATCTCCCAGGCTCGCTTCTTCGCCGTACTTCTTTAAGCGGAAATACGCACGATAGTAAATGCAACGGCGAACGCCCGGATACACCTCGCACCAGCCATCATCACTGCCGCCGCACGGTCCATTGCGCTGGCATTTAGGACATTGCGTCATGGGGCATACGTACCCAACGGAAGACAGGCCGCAATCGCCGCAGTCCTGACAGTTGTACAAAATGGTTTTGTTCACATGCTCGAAGGCGTGCGGACGATACTTTCCTTTGCCTTCTCCCAGTTTGTTGTCCCACTTCTTCTCGAAATGCAGCATTGTTTTATGGAAGGCGGGGAACAGCGCCTGGCCAGGCGTGAACATAACCTTGTGGGCCAAGCGAGAAAGCGCGTAGTTCTTTTGGACCGAACGCTCGTTGTGCTGTTCGGGACGCTTCGCAACGGCATGCGTGCCATCTTCAAGCTGAAGGTTCAAGCCGGTTCGCGCATCGTACTCATAGTAGTAGAAGCCGTCCGCGCGACCGTAATTGATCTCGCGCGCCCAGGTTTGCCATTCATCCTGCAGCTCATTGGCCATATCAAGAATTTGATTCACCGTCTGCGCGTTAACACCCGTACCGCCAATGTGCACGCCGCGATAGCCCATGCCGCGTGCAATGGCGATCATCTTGGCCGCACGCAGCAAACGCGCCTGCTTGCCTTTGTCGTCAGACTCGTCGCGCTCGCGATTGAGCGTAGCCAACAGCTCGTCGGTTACCACCACGCCGGGAACGCCGCCGCCATGCATATAGCGCGCCGCACCTGCGGGCAGAATGTAGATGTTGGCGATGGCGGGAATATCGCTCAAGCCCGCATCTTCCATGTACCAAATAAGCTCTTGCATCTTGCGCGCATCGTAGCCCACCTGCGAAATGACGAACTGGGCACCCGCGTGCGCCTTTTTGTTGAGCTTGAAATACTGCGGAATGAGTTCGCCTTCGTTGTATTTGAAGGGGCTCACGCACGCACCTGCAAAGAAGTGCGTCGGCTGCTCGCTTTTCGCATCCTCCGGCGGAACAGCCTCCCCTGCATTTGCAGGTCGCAGTCCAGCATTCATGTCGCGAATCATCTGCAGCAGCTGAACGGGATCAAGGTCGAACACCGGCCTGGCAACGCCCGACCATCCGGAAGTGGGATAGTCGCCGGTCATGGTGAGAACGTTTTGGATGCCCGTGCGCTCCATGACGTACAAAGAGCTGGTGAGCATGTTGCGGTTGCGGTCTTTGCAGCTCATGTGCACCAGCGGGGTAATGCCGCGCTCGAGCATTTCGGACGCGAAGGCATCCGAGGACAGCGCCGGGTTTCCACCAGGGTTATCGGTAATCGATATGGCATGAACACGACCCGTTGCAAACAGCTCTTCGGCTTGCGCAATGAGTTTCTCCTGCGTTTCGGTGCGCGCCCCTCGGCCGGGAATCATTTCGCATGTGACGACGAACTCGCCCGCATCAAGCGCATCTTTGAGCGTGTTCGGTATTACCTTATCTGGCATCTGGCCGCCCTCTCTCTCGATAAACAATACGACCGTCTAAACGAAAGATTTCGTCTAGACGGTCGCTCTTTTTGTTGGATTAGCTTTGCTTCGGACCAAACAGGTCGTCGCGATACGCCTCGATGTACTCAAGGCAGTAGTCGTCGTTGCCCAGCAGAGCTTCAACGCCATGGAGCACGCCGTTCATGTCGCGGTTCGTGGGATCCATAATGGCGCTGTCCATGCCGGCAGCCATGGCGAGGGCCATGAACGGCATGTTGATCATCTTGCGCACGGGCAAGCCGAACGAAATGTTGGACAAGCCACTGGTGACATGGATATCAGGGAATGCGGCTTTAATGCGGCGCGTGCACTCAGCGAATACCAAGTAGCTCTGGTCGTTAGCGGCAAGCGTCTCAACCAGCGGGTCGATGTACAGGCGGTTAGGGGCAATGTTGTACTTTTGCGCCTTCTCCATAATGGCCTCGAACACGCGCATGCGGTCGTCAGCCGTTACTGGAATGCCCGTGTCGTCGGAAAGCAGCGCAACGCAGCCCCACTGCGTATCGGCGATAACGGGGAACACGATGTCCATCTTGTCGCCCTCGCCCGATACCGAGTTGATAAGGCCCACACGACCGTCGCAGAAAGGCATGGCGTCAACGCAAATCTGCGGATTGGGGCTATCGATGCAGATGGGAAGATCCGACTCTTCCTTGATGAGGTCGATAAGCCATTTTACGGTTTCGAGCTCGCCCTCATTCACCGAAGCGCAGCAATCAATGTAGTTGGCGCCCGCTTCAGTTTGCGTGCGGGCCAACATGCGGATGTACTCCTCGTCGCGCGCCGCGATAGCTGCGCCGGTTTTGGGGATGGAGCCGTTGATTTTCTCTCCGATAATGATCATAGGCGATTCGTTCCTTTCAATCCCTTTTGCTTTGGGCGTTATTGCATTCGTTCGCCCACCCAAAGCATGCGGACCCGCAGGCGTGATGCCCCGGGTCCGCAACTATAACCGTGAACTGAGCTTTTGCTGGCTCTTGCGCGCAATTGTCCAAGCGCACGTTTCGCACGCAAAGCCCGCACCCAAAAGGGTGCTTGCCCGTGCTGCACTATGCCGTCAGCAGCTCCGCAATTTTCTCAGCCGCGCCACCGGCATCAACCGTATATGCGTCTGCGCCAATTTCATCGGCGAACTCTTGCGTCACCGGTGCGCCGCCAACCATGATTTTCACCTGATCGCGCAGGCCAGCTTCTTCGACCGCGTCGATGGTTGCCTTCATGTTGGGCATAGTGGTGGTGAGCAGCGAGGACAGGCACAGCACCTGGCACTCAGGATGCGCCTTAAGGTAGTCGACGAATGCCTCAGGAGCAACGTCAACGCCCAAGTCGGCAATCTCAACGCCCTTGCCCTCAATCATCATGCGAACGAGGTTCTTGCCGATGTCGTGCATGTCGCCCTTAACGGTGCCGATGACCGCGTTGCCCAGCGGCTCAGCGCCCGTAGCGGCCAAAGCAGGCTTCAGCACGTCGGTGCCTGCCGACATGGCACGTGCGGCAACCAGCATCTCGGGAACGAATGCCTCGCCCTTCGAGAACTTCTCGCCAATGATGTCCATGCCAACGATCATGGCGTCAAGAATGGTCTCTGGATTCTCGCCAGCATCAAGTGCTTGCTGCACCAGCGGTCCAACCTCTTTGCGCTTACCCCTCAAAACGCGATCGGTAATGTCTTCCATCAGTGTCATAAGCACTCCTTTCAGGCTGTTACTACAGTCTAAGTTTGCTTTCTTGTTCGCCGTTTCTTCCGTTTCGACGAATTTTAACCTATTGCAGTTGCGCGCACTTGCGCAACGGACAACCGTTTCCTAGACGAAAAGCTCTTTGCTCACCAAGTCGATCTTTTCGGCCACGCACTCGTAAACGCCCTCGAAGGTGGACATGGGGCCGCCTTGCGTGGGGCAAGGGATGTAATACAGCTTGCCGTATTCGGTGCACGCGCGACGCACTTCCTCTTCGATGATTTCCGGCGTCCAACCAGGGAAGTCGACGGTAGCAGAATCGATGCCGCCCATGAAGGTGATTTGCGGGCCATACTGCTTGATGAGCGTCGGCAAATCGTTGGACGTCATAACGCCTTGCCAAATGTTAATGCCCATGTCAATCATGTAGGGCACCAACGTTGCCGCATACGAATCGGAGTGGTGCATGATCAGGCTGGCTCCGCGGCTCTTGTAATACCCGTAAATCTGTTTGTAGGAATCCAAGAAGAATTCTTCGAACATTTCGGGCGACATGAACGTGGAAATTTGCGTTCCCCAGTCGTCATGATGGAAAACACCCTCGGGCTTAAGGTGGTCGCAGGTTAATTCAGCAAGCTGCAACTCCCACTCGGTGATGTATTTAATGAGCTCTGCAAGCTCATCGGGGCTCTCATAGAAGTAAATGAGCGCGTTCTTGATCTCGCACAAGTAGTGAACCTGTTCAAAGATGCCAGGAACAACCTGCGTCATTACGAACTGCTCGTTGCGATCGACGGCTTCCGCCTTGGCGATAAGCGGTTCCCACTCAGCTTCGGAAAACTTAAGGCTGGGCGCCTTAACGTAGTCTTGCCAGTGCTCGATGTCTTTGACGACGATGTGCTCCTCATCGTGGACGGGGAACTGCGCCAACACATCCTCGGGCCATATGCGCGTAACGCCCCATGCGTCAACTTTGGGGCCGGCGCCACGAATAGCACGCGGCTCGAGCATAAGAGGATTGGAGGGGATGAGTGCAAACGGATCAAACTCATTTACGAACCGATCCGGGTTTCCCCCGTTCATGGTCTCTAACAAATTCTGGCGTTTGGTTAGCATGCTTTGGCATCCCCCTTTACGTCGCGATTCTCTTTGCAGTTAACTGCAAAGGAAGGCTTTCCGCATGCGTTGCCGTTGGTTTCGGCCATGCGAAATCAACGAAGCTTGACAGCAGCTAGAGCGGCTCTCGCTTCGCCCACCCTCTCAATAGGCGTGTTATTTTATTATAACGCGCCTATAGTAAATCTTAACGTCATTCGCCCTATTATTGGCTTTGCATGTGATTTTTTATCTATCACAAATTGCTATGGCCGCGAAGCTTCCTGCCGCACAACCGCTATTCGGCAAGCCCGAGGACCATAAAACGCGTCGTTCCACCCAAAACAAGCTGGTCGCCGGGCTGGATGCGCACTGGTTGCGAACCACCGCGAGCAGCCTTCGCGTTTGCGGGAGTGGACTTCGCGCTTGCGGGCGCGACCTTCGCACTTTCAGGCGTGGCCTTCGCATTCGCGGGCGTGGCGGTGCTGGCGGTGGATTTCGAAGCGGCAAGGGCCTGGCGCACTTTGCGCGGAGCCTCAACAACAGATTCGCTTCCGTCAGCGCCCGATATCAAAATGGTTCCATTGGTTGATTCCAGCCCAACTGCGTACCATTCGCCGTCAGCGTCTTGGTATATCCGCAGATGGCGCCTGGATACCGTTGGCTCAACGTCGTTGATAGCCCCAGAGGCCGTGGCAAGTGAACCAATTTCCGTTCCCGTTGCATCTGCGCGCAGCGGATAGATGTGCGGGCGCAGATTGCCGTCAACCACCCGGCACAAACCCAATTTGGCGGAAGACGAAGGAGCAGAATTTACCATGGGCGAACCATCGGAAATAGACGTCCTAAAACTTGCAGCTGTTGTTTTGCGCAGGGCCTCCTGTACCATATCCGCGGCACGCCCCGGATCACCAAAGCAGCCTGTGACCTCGAACTGCAAGGTCATCAGCACGAGCCTATCTGCCTCGGAGGCAAGGCTCATAGTGGCCAGACGCTCGAGCATGTTGCGGTACAGAAGGTCGTTTTTCCCGAACGCCCGGAGTGCCGCGCACATGGCATCTG
This sequence comes from Eggerthellaceae bacterium, assembly GCA_045545435.1. GTDB lineage: Bacteria > Actinomycetota > Coriobacteriia > Coriobacteriales > Eggerthellaceae > UMGS1502. The sequence continues at coordinate 13,729 of JAZQAV010000201.1, forward strand.
CTGCCTGAAGGCAATAAAAGGCGCCCATGGCCTGCTTACCCTTGTCGCCAGGGTGCTTTGCAACCAGCATTCGATAGGTTTGCTGCGCCGCCTCAAACAAGTTCGCATAAAAAGATGGCGGAAACTTCCCCGGCTCCGCATGCACTACTTCGCGCGACAGAAACGTACGCTCGCCGATGCGCGAGCGCGGAGTTTTTCCGTCGCCGTAATTCATGGAATCGCTGAGCAGCACTGATGCCAAACTCTTGTTGCTGATCTGCGCAAACTCTTTGTACGCAGAGAACATGGCGCTGCTGGGAGTATCTGTTTCAGGCATCAACTGCTCCGTTCGACAAACATATATGCAACCACCGGCTTCACGCGCGTTGCGCGAGGCGCACATCACCGGCAAGACTCGCGGTGTACGAGATGCACGCCACCGGAGGCGCGCGGTGCACGAGGTGCGTGCACCCGGCATAACGCGCGGTGCACGGCATGCGTGCGCCCGGCATTACGCGCAGCGCACGAGATGCATTTTGCTTTGCGATTATTGTACAAAGATGCGCATCAGTTTGCCGCAAAAGCATCAACTCGCTACCAAAAGATTTCGGTATTTCTATGCGGCAAGCCGCTCACCCCCGCCGCTGAGGCCCGCGCCATCCGTATTAAGGGACGAGGGTTCATTTGCGCTTAAAATAGCAGGACACCCGCAAGATACACAGGATAGCCATGAATATACTTCACATAAGCGCGCAACGACCCGATAGCACCGGAAGCGGCGTATACCTTAACGAAACGGTCAACGCCCTGTGGCGCCAAGGCCATCATCAGGCTGTTGTCGCAGGTGTCACGCTAACGGACCGGTCACCATTCGATTCCGAGATTTTATTCGCGCCTGTCCATTTTGGTGGCGACGACCTGCCCTTTCCGGTGGTGGGCATGTCCGACGTGATGCCCTATCCCTCAACGCGCTATCGTGACCTAACCCCCAAGATGGTTGCGCAGTTCAAAGCCGCTTTTACCGAAACCTTCGACAACGTGTTCGCGCAGTTTTCGCCCGATATCGTCATTTGCCACCACCTGTACTTGGCGTGCAGCGTGTTGGCACAATGGTTCGAAAACCATCCCGCCGAGCGTGCGCGCTGTTCATTCCGCGCCGTGTGCCACAACACCGACCTGCGCCAATACGAATCGCACGGTTTGGAGCGCGAAGCCATCAACCGAGCCGTACGCTCGCTTGATGTCGCGTTTGCGCTGCACGAGCAGCAGGCCGACGAAATTGTTGAGCTTCACGGCGTTCGCCGCGAGGCCATCCGCGTGACGGGTACCGGCTACAACGACCGCATGTTCTTTCCCGACCTGCGCAAACGCACTTCTGCAACGCAACAGCTGGTGTACGTGGGCAAACTTTGGAAGCAAAAAGGGCTGATGGAGCTGTTTGATGCGCTGAATCTTTTGCCTGCCGAAATTGCCGACGGTTTATCCCTTTTGCTTGTTGGCGGCTACAGCAACCAGGCAGAGCGGGATGAAATTGTTGCCCGTGCGCAATCGTGCCAGGTGGCATGCACTTTTGCTGGTCAGGTGAGCCAGGCCGGCCTGATTGAAGCCTATCAGCAGTCCAGCGTGTTTGTGTTGCCGTCGTTTTCTGAAGGCCTGCCCCTTGTGGCCATTGAAGCGCTGGCCTGCGGTTGCAAGGTGGTTATGACCGATCTACCCGGAACGCGCGCGTGGTTCAACCAGTCCGTTCCCCACGCTCCCATCTGGTACGTCGAGATGCCTCCGCTGGCCTTTGACGACGCGTGGCACATTGCAACGGGAGATGCTCGGACACGCTTTTCCCACCAGCTTGCTCACGCAATCGAAGAAGCCCTTGCCGCCGATGAGCAACCGTGCAACATGAGCGAGCTTTCGTGGGGCTCTTTGGCAAAGCGCCTGATCGCGAGCTAATAACGACTGGCGCGCAACGCTTGGCGCCCCGGCTTTCTGTTGACTGGTCTGCATATGTTTGCCCCCGGCTTCCTGTCGGCGGGTCTGCGTCTGCTTGGCGCCCCGCCCCTGTCGGCAGGCCTGCGTCTGCTTGGCGCCCCGCCCCTGTCGGCGGGTCTGCGTCTACGGCCCCGACACCCCGTTGGCTGACCTACGTCTGCGTCCCCGACACCCCTTTGGCGGACCTGCGTCTGCGGCCCAGCGTGCTACCGGCATCTGCGTGAGACGCTCGCCCCGCCGCGCTCCATCGACGCGCGGTCTTGGGGGCTCTTTTTGCCAAAAACGCCTCGAAGTGGCACGGGGTCGCGTTGTTGCCACGCGACTTCGCATGTAGCTCGGAATCATGTTTTGCTACGCGCACGCACGTGGCGCGGAACCGCGCTGTTGCTACGAGCCTTCGCTAGTTGCGCGGAAGCCGGTTGTCAGAAACCGCCTTCTTGCACGGCTTCGGCGGCGAATCGGAGCGAAATGTCAGAAAACGCCTCCGTGCACGAATGCGACGGCGGGTCGGCCGGAAATGTCAGAAAACGCCTCCGTGCACGATGGCCGAAGATCGCGACCTGGGCTTTTCCCGGTCCGTTCGTGCACGGAGGTCATTTCGCGCCGGTTTTTCCGTGCATGGAGCCCGTTTCGGACATTTCCGGACGCATCGTGTCGGAAACAGCCTCCGTGCACGACGAATTGTGCACGAAACCGCGTCCGTGCACGATGGAACGGCAACGGGGGCGCGGCCAACGGCGATCGATCGCACGAAAAGGCCTTCATGCACGGGACATCAGTCAGAAAGTGCCTTCGTGCACGGGGCTTCTGTCGGAAAGGCCTCCGTGCACGATGGAGCGGCAACAGGGGGGCGCTAAAGAGGCGTCTTCGCACGAACTCAACATGGTGATTACGTAAATGCCCATGTAAACGCTCTTAAAGTATGGCAATATTGGAGATTGAACCAATAGGCCTACAAACGCACAAGTAAAAACGAAGAACGTAAGCCCGCAAACGTCAGCAAGGAGCAATCATGGGTCTTTTCTCACGTTTCGAAAACAAGATGGAAGATACGGTCGAAGGCGCTGCCAACGTTATGGCAAATGCCCCTATTTCACCTGTTCAGATAGAGAAAAAAGCTGAAAAGCAAATGAAGCGCGAAATCATGGTGGGTGCAGGCAAGCAATTCGCCCCCACGTTGTACACCGTGCTGGTAAATCCCGACGATGACGCTCGCTTGTTTGGCTACTACCCCACGCTGGCGGGCGAAATCGAAACGTATCTGCAGGCCAAAGCGGTTCAGCAGGGCCTTATTATGGATGGCCAGCCGCTGGTTCGCTTCGTTGTTGACGACGGATTGCGCCACGGCAAGTTCGACGTAATCGCCGAGGCAGTTGCAGCCCCCATCATTGCTCAGCTGCGCCAAGAGGAAATGCAGCGCTACGGCCTTGCGAGCGCTCCCATGCAGCAGCCCATGCAACAACCAATGCAGCAACCTGCTCAGCCCATGCAGCCCATGCAGCCCATGCAGCAACCGGCCCAAAACGCATACGCTCCTGCACCGCAGCAAAATTATGCGCCGCAGCAAGAGTACGGCAAGCCAGACTACGACCAAGGTTACGCCCAGCCTTACAACCAGGGCTACGACGATGGCTACGCCGAACAACCCTACAACCAGGGCGACGCGTATGACCAGGGCTACAACCAAGGCGATGCCTATGGTCAGCCCTACGACCAAGACTACAATTACAATTATGTCGAAGATTACGAGCAGCCCTACGACCCAAGCTTCGATCAGCAGTACGCCCAACCGTACGACCAGCAATACGAACAGCCCGAGCCTCCGCGCAAGAAGCCGCCGCTGCCCTACGTCCCCGAAGATGAAATCGACTACTCCATCGATTACGGTGAGTACACGTTCAACAGCGAAGACTTCGAAGACTATCGCGACAAGGCGCAGCAAGACGCACGTTACGGCGCTCATCGCCGCGCTTCCGAGGCGCAACCGCAACGCGCAGCTGGTGCCGCTGCGGCAGGCGCCGTTGCCGGAGCTGCCGCACGACCCGGCGGTCCCAACACCGTCGATTTCGCAGGCCGCCCGAATCAGCCGGTTCCCAATCGCGGCGCCGTGAACGCGCGCTTGATCAACCTTGCGTACCAGCGCAAATACGATTTGGGCACCGACACGGCAACCATCGGTCGGGAGTCCACCAACGATATCGTCGTCCAGGACATCAACGCCAGCCGCAAGCACGCCGAACTCAAGCGCACCCCGCAAGGCGTCTGGACCATCACCGACCTTGGCTCCACCAACGGCACGGTGGTTAACGGCGTCACGGTGGCAACCCAGCCGCTGCGCACGGGTGACCGCATTGTCATCGGCAAAACGGAGTTCGAGTTCGTCCTGCAATAGGCCCTCAACCAACCCGCTCGCTTGCGACAGCACGGCGAGCCGACGCACCGCCAAACCGCGCCGCCCAAGCGTCATCCGCCGAAGCGGCTCACACATCGCAACACGCCGTGCCAACCGCACAGCAAAACGTAGATTAACCGTAGCAACGCTTTAACGAGGAGGCACCATTGATAGACGTCGTATTGCTTGTCGGACGTCTGTTGTTCGTAGCGCTTCTGTACCTGTTTCTTTTCGCCATTGCCCGCACGGGCATCGGTTTGGTACGCGGACAACGCAAGAAAGACCGCACGTGGAACCTTTCGGTTGAGAAAGGCCCTAAAGAGCTGCGCGGCGTATCCATCGTCGTGCGCGGTCCCGTTATTGTCGGGCGCTCGCCCAATGCCGATATCGTAATTGGTGCTGGCTACGTTTCTGCACGTCATGCACGATTCTCTTTAATGGGCCAAAATCTTTATGTCGAGGATTTGGGCTCTCGTAACGGAACCGCCATCAACGGCCAGCTCATTAGCGAGCCGTGCGCGCTCCGCAACAACGACGTCGTCAACGTGGGCGATGTCTCGATCCGCGTAAGGCATAGCTAATGGCCCAAAAGCATTCGTATCGATCAACTCAACGCACGCGCCGCGGCGCGGTAACCACTTTCGGCAGCAGGACCGACGTCGGCTGCGTGCGCGAGCAAAATGAAGACTCGCTGGTGGTAACGCCTCCCCTGTTCGTTATCGCTGACGGCATGGGCGGGCACGAAGCCGGCGAAGTCGCATCCGAAATTGCGGTAAGCACCATCGCCGAGCACGCCCCGCAGCATCCCGACCCCGAAGCGCTGGGCGCTGCCGTGGAGGAAGCCAATCGTGCCATCATCGACGCTGCCATGAGCGGCGAAGGTCGCCAGGGCATGGGCACCACCTGTACAGCCGCCATGCTCGAAAACGACAAACTGGTGATAGCCCAGGTGGGCGACTCGCGTGCGTATCTTTTGCACGACGGAAAGCTCTCTCAAATCACGCGCGACCATAGCTTGATGGCCGACATGATTGAGTCGGGGCAAATCACACTCGATGAAGCACGCGTCCACCCTAACCGCTCGGTTATCACGCGCGCGCTGGGCAACGATCCCGCTACGCGCCCCGACCTTTACGAGATGACCGTCATGGCAGGCGATCGCTTGCTTTTGTGCTCGGACGGTTTAACCAGCATGATCATCGACGATGATATCGAAGCCGTGCTCAAGCGCGTAAAAGACCCGCAACGGTGCGCCGCGCAGCTGGTCAACGAAGCAATTGCGGCAGGCGGGTACGACAACATCACCGTTATTGTGTCGGACATTCAGGGCACCAGCGTCAAGCAGCATAAAAAGGTGAAGCGCCGCAGCCGCGCGATGGTGGTTTTCATCATCCTGCTGTTTTTGGCCATTATCGGCGGTTCGGCATGGGGCACCATGCAGTACCTCAACCACGTCGCCTACCTGGGCAACAACGATGGCTATGTGGCCATTTACCAGGGTGTTCCCGGCGAGGTTCTGGGGCTTTCCAGCTCTACGCTTATAGAGACAACCGAAATTGCGGTAGCCGATTTATCCAGCACCGCCGGAAGCAGCATCAACGAAGGACTTCGCGTGGGCAGCGTTGAAGAGGCCCAGGCGCTGGTCGAGCAATATCGCAGCGATCTTGCCACCCGCGGCACCGGCGCCACGCCCACCGCAACGGCACCGCTTGCCAATAGCACATCATCCACTTCCGCAGGCAGCGCCTCCACCGCATCGGGCAACGCGGGCACTTCCGCTAACGCCACCAGCACTTCCGCATCAGATAGCAACTCGCAATCGAACGGCGGTAGAGCATGACGCGAAGGAACCTGGAACTCGTTCTGCTGTGCATCGCAGCACCAGTAGTCATCCTGCTGTTCGCCATGCTGGCGCTCAACCAGGGTGAAAAACTGGGCTGGGCCACATTGGGCGTGCCCATAGGGCTGTTTGCCGCCTTTGTTTTGGCGCACATCTCCACGCGTTTTCTGGCGCCTGGGGCCGATCCCGCCATTTTGCCGATAGCATTCGCGCTGTCGGGCATCGGCATCGCCTTCGTCACGCGTCTTGCCCCCGATTTGGCCGCTGGCCAGGTTGTTTGGCTCTTCGTAGGCATTGCGTGCATGATCGGTACGCTTTTGATATCCAACAATATCGAGAAGATATCCAACTATAAGTACACACTTATGGTGGTTGGTTTCGTGCTGCTGCTCTCGCCGTTGCTACCAGGCATCGGACAAGAAATCTACGGCAGCCGCATCTGGCTTGCCTTGGGCCCCTTCTCGTTCCAACCGGGCGAAATCGCCAAGGTGATTATCGTCTTGTTCTTGGCGGGGTACTTGGCTGCAAACCGCGACCTGCTCAGCGTGTTCACGTTCCGCCTGGGCCCGTTCCGCTTCCCTGACATCCGCACCCTCACGCCGCTTTTGATCATGTGGGTCATCGCGTTGTTCATCGTTATCTTCGAACGCGATTTGGGCAGCGCTTTGGTGTTCTTCTTCGTGTTCTTGGCCATGCTCTACGTTGCCACAGGCAAGAAGTTCTACCTCATTATTGGCCTGCTGTTGATTGGCGCCGGATTCGTGGGCGCCTACATGACCTTCGGCCATGTGCAGGTGCGCGTGCAAAACTGGCTTGATCCTTTTGCCGACTCTCAGGGGGCTGGCTACCAGCTGGTACAGGCAATTTACTCCATTGCCGATGGCGACCTGTTCGGATGCGGCATCGGGCGCGGCTTGTGCACCCAAATTCCCGTTGTTGAATCCGACTTCATCTTCGCGGCAATCGCCGAGGAAACAGGCCTCATGGGTGCGGCAGGCGTTCTGCTTTTGTACCTGTGCTTCGCCATCCGCGGCTTCATTACCGCCGGACGCGCAAAAAGCGACTTCGCATCGTTTGTGGCCGTTGGTGTTACCACCACCATCGTTTTCCAGTCGTTTATCATCGTGGGCGGCGTCACGCGCCTCATTCCGCTTACCGGCCTCACCCTCCCCTTCATAAGCCAGGGCGGTTCTTCGCTGTTGGCAAGCTTTATTTCGGTGGGCTTCTTGCTGCGTTGCGGAGACGAGGCAACCGGTGTTGAAACCGAAATGACCTCGGGAACAGGCGTGGTAAGCTCCAACAGCGTACTGGGACGCGTTGCGCTGGGCCGCCGTCTTACCAATTCGATTATTTTCTACTCGCTTCTGTTCGTGGTGCTGGTAGCCAATCTCACACTGATCATGGTGGTTGACGCCAAGGCCTACCAAACTATGCCGGGCAACAACCACACTATTGCCAAGCAAGCGAACGTTCAACGCGGCGCCGTGTCAACCTACGATGGCGTCATTCTGGCCGAAAGCGTCCCCAACGGCGACGGGTCGTACTCGCGCGTTTATCCCGCAGGCGATCTTGCCAGCCAGGTAATTGGCTACTATTCCGCGCAGTATGGCACGGCAGGCATAGAGGCCTCGCAAAACGAAGTGCTCACGGGAAACCGCTCGTACGCCACGTGGACCGACGTTCTCAACAGTGCGGCCGGCATCAGCCAACCGGGCAACGACGTGGTGCTTACCATCAACAGCAACATCCAGCGCGCTGCACAAGACGCGCTTGCAGGTTACACGGGCGCCTGCATTGTCATGGATCCCGAAACCGGGGCAATTTTAGCCATGGCATCGTCGCCCACGTACAACGCCGCCGACTTCGATAGCATCCTGCGCGCCAGTGCCGAAGGCACCTATTCAAGCGAACTGTTGAACCGCGCCACACAGTCGTTGTATGCCCCTGGCTCCACGTTCAAGATGGTCACCTTGGCAACCGCGCTTCAAAACAACGTTGCCAACGAATCAACGGTATACGACTCGCCGGGCACCATGAGCATTGGCGGAGCAAACGTCACCAACTTCGATGGTTACAGCTATGGCCGTCAAACCTTGCAAGAGGCAACCGTGTGGTCGTCCAACACCGTATATGGCCAGCTCGGCGTTGAGATGGGCGCCAAGATGTTGGTTTCGGGTGCCGAGAGCTTCGGCTTCGGGCGCGAGATAAACTTCGATTTGCCCACCGCCATGTCCATCATGAGCAACCCCGCCGAAATGAGCGAATGGGAAACCGCCTGGGCGGCCGCTGGCCAGCCTGTAGGCGATCAAGCCATCGTGGGCCCGTACGTAAGCGTGCTTCAGATGGCAATGGTGGGATGCGCAATTGCAAATGATGGAACCATCGCAAGCCCCTACCTTGTTCAAAGCATCTACAACGCTAACGGCGAGCGCAGCTATACTGCGCAACCAACTATTTTCGCCCAAGCTATCACCGCACAAACCGCCGAGCGCGTTAAAGCGGTTTTGGAACGAGTTGTTTCTTACGGCACGGGCACGTACGCTGCCATCGACGGCGTAACCGTCGCAGGCAAAACGGGCACGGCCGAAACAGGCAAAGAGCTGGATGACAGCTGGTTCGTGGGCATGGCGCCCGCCGAGGATCCAAAAGTTGTCATCGCTATAGTTCTTGAGCAAGACGGAACAGAAGGCGACGGCGCTATGAAAGCACATGATGTGCTGGTCACAGCGCTGCAAGCTGAGGGACTTTTGTAGGAGCTTTTATAGGAAGTCGGTATGGCAACAAAAGGTTTTCCGCATATAATAAATGCGAAGCCATACTGATAGGCTTAAAAGGAGCATAAACGTGGCAGGCAGTTTGACAGGCAAGTTGCTGAATAACCGCTATCAAATAATTGAGCGCATCGGCGTCGGCGGAATGGCCGAAGTATATCGCGCTACCGACAATGTATTGGGCCGTACCGTGGCCGTTAAGGTCATGCTCCCTCAGTACGCCGAAGACGAGGCATTTGCAGCTCGCTTCCGCCAAGAAGCCGCTGCTGCAGCCAACCTTTCCAGCCCCTACATCGTAAACGTGTACGACTGGGGCCAAGACTCGGGCACGTATTACATTGTCATGGAGTACGTACGCGGTTCCGACCTTAAGACTGCCATCAAGCAGCGCGGCGCCATCGCGCAGCGCAAAGTTGCCGAAATTGGCGCACAAGTGTGCCAAGCCCTTTCTGTTGCCCACAACATGGATATTGTCCATCGCGACATTAAGCCGCAGAACATCATGATTCAGCCTGACGGCAACGTAAAGGTCATGGACTTCGGCATCGCGCGAGCCAAAAACTCCAACATGAGCAAAACCTCTGCAGTTTTGGGCACCGCGCATTACATCTCGCCCGAGCAGGCGCAGGACAAAGAAATAACCGGCGCCAGCGACATGTATTCACTGGGCGTCGTGTTGTACGAATCGGTTACCGGTCAGCTGCCCTTCGATGGCGCCGACGCCGTAAGCGTAGCGCTCAAGCAGGTGAAAGAGCCGCCCGTTCCACCAAGCGAAATTAACCCCGACATCGATCGCTCGCTTGAGGCCATCATCATGAAGGCCCTGGAGAAAGACCCGCGCAAGCGATTTGCCACCGCGCAGGAAATGCGCCGTGCCCTTAACGATTACCTGGCCGGACGCCCTGTAAGCTTTGACGGCTTCGACAGCGCGAAAACCGCTGTCATGGCCAACAACGTGGTGCCTCCTATTTCCACGACGTACGCGAACGATACCACCAAGGTAATACCCGCTACCGAAACCACGTCGTATAAGCCCGTCAACAATTTCAACGGCGGCACTGGCAACGGCAAAAACTCAGGAAACGGAACCTCCGACGGCGGCAAAAAAGCCATCATCGCTGTGGCCATTATTGCGGCATTGGCGGTAATTGGCGCCCTTGCCTTCTTCTTGCTTTCTGGCGGCTCCGGTGGCGCTTCGGTGCCCGATGTTACTGGCAAAACGCGTGCAGAAGCAACCGAGACGCTTGAGCACGCAGGCTTCAAAGTGGGCAACGTTACCGAGGTGTATTCCGACACCGTTGAGTCCGGAAAAGTAATTTCTCAAGATCCCAAAGCCGGCTCAAGCGCCGAAAAGGGTGCCAAGGTAAATCTCACCATTTCCCAAGGCCAGGAAAAGGTGCAGGTGCCCGATATCACCGATATGACGGCAAGTGACGCCAGACGAGCACTGCAGCAAGCAGGCCTTAAGTACGAAGCTGGCGCTGCGGAGCACTCCAACACTATTGCGGAAAACCATGTAGCGCGTCAGAATCCCGCTGCGGGCGAATACGTTGCCAAGGGCAGCACCGTGGTGTACTACCTGTCCGCAGGTAAAGAGGATGTTGAAGTACCCGATCTTGTGGGCATGAGCGAGGGCACAGCAACCACCACGCTCACCAACTTGGGTCTGAAGGTTAACGTAGAGTACCGCTCCAGCAGCACGGTTGAACAGGGCAACGTTATCGAGCAAACGCCAGCTGCCAAATCTATGGCCAAGCCCGAATCAACGGTGAACATTGTGGTGAGCACAGGCCCCATGACGCACTACGTTTCCGCCTACGCCGGTGAAGGCGGCGGCATATCGCCTTCCAACACGTCGGTTAACGATGGTGGCAGCGTCACCTTCTCGGTTTACGCAAACGAAGGCTACTCCATCGGTAGCGCAACCGACAGCGTTGGCAATTCCTACGACGCCAGCAGCGGTTCATTCACCGTTTACGGCATCACGGGCGACATCTCGGTAAGCGTAACGTTTGTGAAAAATACGCCGTCTGGTGGCGGATCTGACGACTCTGGCGAAGGTGGCGGGTCAAGCTCGCACAGCAACGGCTAACCGACACGCTCGCTTAGTCTTCTACGAGTGCGGCGCTCTGCACGACGCGTTGCGCCTGCGGCTTAGCGCCTTCAGTTGCGAAAGTGGCGCCGCATGTCGTGCAGAGCGTTTACCCAAGTTGTAGTGCCGCGGATTTCACACCGCTCATCTTGCTGCCCAAACATGCAGGTAGTTAGTAATTCCTGCGCAGGGCTATCAACTTTGATACAATACCGTTTGCGCAATGGCGCATGAGGCATTTGCCGCAAGCACGAGTTGCTTAACCGCGCAAATGCGCACGATGCGCCCCTGTAGCTCAGGGGACAGAGCACCGCTCTCCTAAAGCGGGTGTCGGCCGTTCGAATCGGCCCAGGGGCGCCACTAAACATGCAGACCAGCCATTAAAACGGCTGGCCTTTTTCTTTTGTCTTGTAGCCCTGCGTGGATATGTTCGGGGATATTCGCACAGAATTGGGTTTATTCGTTCTTAAATTCTCCCACACGACGCAGCTAATTGCCTCACCAAACCGAATAACTGAGTAGCAGCCCAATGCGCATGCGCAATGACCGTCTCGCGAAAGCTTTATCGGAAGCATTTTTGAGAAATCGACCCGACACTTTATGACGGCTTGCAAAACTGACGCTGTGTCGTGCCCCCTGCAAAGATGACGCTTTCGGCTTGCGCGCTGCCTTGTCGTGCTTTTCCCGCGAAAACGACGCTTTGTCACGTTTCGCGCTTTCGATCTGCGAATATGCCGCTTTGTCACGTTTTTTCCTGCAAACGTTACGCTTTGTCACGCCTGCACGGACTCGTTTTCGGCAGTGTCCCGAAGCAACAGAATAGCCAAGCATCTGACCTGCAGAAACTAGTACGCAACTTCCTCGCGCACCCAGCAACTCCGAAGAACCATATGACAAAGCGGCGTTTTTGCAGGCGCAGGAGCGAATGGCTGTTTACTAGTTTATGCATTATGTGTAAACTAGTTTACACATCTTAAAAAAGATGAAGGAGGAATGGCATGTCAACAAAAACGTTTTCGAGCCGCGCTAACGCCGACGATCTTGCCTTCGCCGAAACGGTTACACGCAGCCAATTCGGCATGTCATTCGGCCAGTATTGCGGGAGCGTGCTAATAGACGCCATGAAGCAAGGGGCCCCTCTCCCAAGCGGAAACGCTTCTGCAAGCAATGTAAAAGCCGATGCCATTGCCCGCATCAAAGCCATAGCGACCCTACCCCATGATCCCGAAATTGGCCATTTGTCCGATGAGGAAATCGAAGAGTTGATTGCGGGTCGCTATGCGTAACAAAATTCTTGTTGATACTAACGTGCTTCTAGACGCCTGCATGAACGAGCGCCCGAACTGGGAATACGCCAACATCCTTCTCGATGAAATCGCTTACGGCAACGTAGAGGCTTTCATTGCGGCCACTTCGCTCAAAGATGTTTACTATGTTTTGTCTAAGTACGCTGGAGAATCCGCTGCGAGCTCTTTCGTTCGCGCCGCCCCCGACGCATTTACAATTCTCGCAATAGATTCTGCGATATGTCGCATTGCCGCAAGCTCGAACGAGCCCGATTTCGAAGATGGGCTTATTCGCGCGTGTGCGGAATCGGCCAACGTTGATTTCATCGTTTCGCGCGACGAAAAGGCTTTTGCCAGGTCGCGTATAAAACGCCTGAGTGCAGAAGAGTACGTAAATCTTTTCTGCCCCATTGAAGAGGTTTCTTTAAAAGCTAGCAGTGTAGGCGATGCGCTTTAAAAGCAGTTCTACTTACTTCGGCTCCTACCGCCTAGGCGTTGCTGCTTCCGCAGCCGAAGGCGAGGAGCCGTAGGCGCAACGCCTTGCCGCAAGGGCATGGCGTTTAAGCTTACGCTTCCACCAGCTCTTCGGAGTCTTCGTTGCGCGGCAGTACCAGGTTAAGCACCAGCGCAACAATAAAGATAAGGGCCACACTATTCCCACCGAACAGGCTCTGAATCATCTCGGGCGCATTGTTGAACATGCCCACCTGCACAAATCCGATGCCAATGGCAAGCGCTGCAGCCGCAATGGTAATGTTGCGGCGGGTGAAACCGGCGCCCGCGATCATCTGAATGCCGCTCACCAAAATGGAGCCGAACATCATAATGGTGCAGCCGCCCAACACCGCATCGGGCACCGAACTAAACACCGACCCCACAAACGGTACGAACCCAGCCAGTACCAGCAAGGCGGCACCCGTCGCAATAGCGCGACGATTCACCACATGCGTCATGGAAATAAGGCCTATGTTCTGGCCAAATGAATCGACGGGCAAGCAGCCGAACACACCCGAAAGCGAGCTGATGAAGCCGTCTGCCGTAATGGAGCCAGCCATTTCTTCCTCTTTGATATCGCGACCAAAACCAACGGCCGCAACCGCCGTGGTATCGCCAATAGTGTCGGTGGCGCTGACGATGTAAAGCAGCGTGACCGATATGATGGCACCCAGGTCGAACTCGGGCGTGAAGGGCATAATCTGCGGCAGCGCAATCACTGCGATGCCGTCGAACACGCTAAAGTCAACTTTCCCAATTGCAATGGCAACAAGGTAGCCCGTCACCATTCCTGCCAAAATGGCAAGCGCTTTCCATTTTTTAGGAGCCAGCGCCTGAAAACCAAGGCACACCACCAGCGAAACGGTTCCCAGTGCAATGTTTTGCCAAGAAGCGAAATCGGCAGCACCCGAGCCGCCTGCAAACGAACGCGCACCAACCGCGAGCAGCGAAAACCCGATGCCGATGACCACGGTGCCCGCAACCACAGGCGTTATGAAGCGCATCCAATATTTGGCGCACAGACCCAGCAGGCCCTCGATTATGCCGCCGACGATAACGGCCCCAACAACAACACCGTAGCCTTGCGTTGCGGCTATGGACGAAAGCAGTGCCACAAACGAAATTGCCACACCCATCACGATAGGCATGCGCGCGCCGATCTTCCACACACCGTAAAGCTGGATGAACGTTCCGATACCGGCAATGAATAGCGCGTTTTGGATGAGCATCGTAGTTTGAATCTCGTTGAAGCCAGCCGCTGCGCAAATGAGCGCAATGGGCGCAAGATTGGCAACGAACATCGTGAGCACATGCTGAATTCCGTAAGGTAACCCTTTGAGCAGTGATATCTTGGCCTCGAACTGGCCAAGTTCTCCCATTTCTTCGTACATCGCTGCGCCTTTCTCTTTGTTGAAAGTAACGATGCTACGCCTCTGGCAAAGCGTATGACCAGTAGCTAACAAAATGTAAGAAATATACAACTATTTAGTTAACACTTTGCACCAATTTGTGAATTATCTCCCGTTGGAAAACCGGCAAGGCTCAATCGCTATGTCGACACCCGCATAACAATAAGAAAGACGCGAGCGCACAAAGCTGCAGCGCCTCGACATATATCTGCAGAACCGCAGGGCCACGAATGCGTCTGCAAACCTGGGTTCGGAAGTTAGTGGCCCATGAACGGACGATCACTCGGAAGCGCGCGCAACGTAGCCGACCAGCAAAAGCGCCCGTACGCCAGAAGCAACAACCTCGGCATTCGCCAACAATTACAGCGGTGCCGTATGGTATCGTACACATAAATCGGACCTGGCAGCCGGGTCCCGCGCGCATCTCGATTCCGCAAAGTGCTTGCTCAAGAGAGGTGAAAGAATGCAGAACACAACCACCAACAATAACAAGCGATTCGCACTTGCGCTCTTCACGCTGGTCGCGGCAGCGTGCTTGCTTTGCACCGCTTGCGCCTGCTCACAGGGAAGTTTTAAAGGCGAGATTGACAATAAAACCGGCATCTATCAGGTAACTGCCGACAATGCAGGTAAAGATTCGGCCATCAAGGCCAGCGGAGCCATTGTGTTGGGCGAAGGGCAAATGATGGTGGTTGACTCGAAGCTTTCCTCGGGCGCCGTCGTGGTAAAGCTGATAAGCAGCGCCGGCGAAACGGTGATCGAAGAGACCGTTGAGGGCACCAATTCGAACGGCTTCGGCACCATAGCCGCTACCTACACGCTTGAAGTTGACTGCGCCAAAAACGGAACAACGGGCACCATCGAGATTGCCGTCGTAGACGACGATCTGTACCAAGCCAACAATTCCGACCTCCAGAAAACGCTTCATGAAATGCAGCAATGGACCAAGGGTTCCTCCACCAGCGAAGCCGCACAGGTTGCCGGGTTCGAAGAGTTTGTTCTTCCCGAACCCGACTCCCAGTTGCAAAACGGACCCGTTGGCACCTGGCTTATCCGCAGCATGAAAGGCCGTATTGTGGCCAAGGGCTCCGTGGGTCCTGCGCAAATCGAAGTCATGAAGGGCATTTACGCTGGCAACGGCGATATTTCGAGTGACGAGCGTGAGTACGCGCACACGTGGTATTTAGACGTGAACGGCATGGAAGTGCGCTGCCAGGGCAACGTAGAAGGCCAGGCTCACAAAACCGTCTGGATTGACGGTAACTATAGCTACTGCATAATGATTTGGGGGCAAGGCGAGTATTATCTTGACTTCGGTTTGGGCGCGCAAGACATCGCAGCGTTGGTGGCAACTATCAAGTAGCACGTTTGTGACTTTCCGACCGCAGCAAAAACAGCAAGAGGGCGCTCGCATACGTGGCGCATAAACGCAGACGGACAGATGCGCGCTTCAAACAATGACGCCTCGCATAATTTGGGCTCAGTGCGATCGTGCAATCGTGCACGATCGCGTAATCGAAAGGTAAGACAATGGACTTTGACGTCATCATCATCGGTGCAGGTCCAGGTGGTATTTTTGCAGCTTACGAGCTGTGCAAGATCAACCCCCACTTGAGAATTGCCGTCCTTGAGCTCGGTAAAGACCTGGATAAGCGAAAATGCCCTATCGACGGCGTTACCGTAAAATCGTGCATCCGTTGCAAAACATGCTCGATCATGAGTGGCTTTGGCGGCGCTGGGGCGTTCTCTGACGGCAAGTACAACATCACGAACGACTTCGGCGGCACATTGCACGAGCGCGTCGGCAAAGCCGAAGCAATTCGCCTCATGGAGTACGTTGACGCCATAAACCTTCAGTATGGGGGCGCGGGAACCAAACTGTACCCGACGGCAAGCGCGTCGCTCAAAAAGGTATGTATGGAAAACAAACTCAAACTGCTCGACGCACGCGTGAGGCACTTAGGCACCGACATCAACCGCATCGTGCTCGAAAACCTGTATAACAAACTGAAAGAGCACGTGACGTTTTTCTTCCAAACCCCCGTTCAAAGCATCGAACAAGCAGAGGGTGGCTACCGCGTGCTCACAGAAGATACCTCCTATACCGCGGCAGGCTGCATTGTTTCAGTAGGGCGCAGCGGGAGCAAATGGATGGAAGGCGTGTGCGAGCAGCTTGGCATTGCGACCAAGTCGAACCGCGTTGACATCGGCGTGCGCGTTGAGCTTCCGGCCGAGCTGTTCGCGCACATCACCGACGAGCTTTATGAGTCCAAAATTGTTTACCGCACCGAAAAATTCGAGGACTACGTGCGCACGTTCTGCATGAACCCTCGCGGCATCGTCGTGAACGAAAACACCAACGGCATCATCACGGCAAACGGCCACAGTTTCGAAGATCCACAGCGCCAAACAGGCAACACCAATTTCGCGCTCCTGGTCTCAAAGCGCTTTTCGGAGCCTTTCAAAGACAGCAACGGCTACGGCGAGAGCATCGCGCGTCTTTGGTACATGCTGGGCGGGGGCGTTATAGTCCAGCGTTTCGGTGACCTTATGAAAGGACGGCGCAGCACGCAAGAGCGCATAGACGAGGGCTTCGTTACCCCCACGCTCAAAGCTGAGCCTGGCGACTTGAGTTTGGTGTTACCCAAGCGCATCTTGGACGGCATTATCGAGATGATTTACGCCTTGGACAAGATAGCCCCTGGTACCGCAAATGACGATACGCTGCTGTACGGCGTGGAGGTGAAGTTCTACAACGTGAACGTTGAGCTGGACAACAACCTGGAAACCAGGCATCCGAACCTGTTTGTAATCGGTGATTGCAGCGGCGTTACGCATTCGTTGTCGCAAGCCTCGGCGAGCGGGGTTTTTGTTGCTAGGCAACTTGCCGAACGGCTTGCGTAAAAAGCGTGCCGCACCGCTTCCCTGAAGGCGTGTATGTCTTTGAGGGAACGCGTCGCACCTACAGCTCCTCGCCTTCGGCTGCGGAAGCGGTGCAGCGCGTTCCCTAAAAGACGATTTGCCGCCTTGCTAAAAAATCAATGAGGGTCGCAGCGTCAATGTCGTGACGCTGATGAAGCACTCTGTACACCGTAACGGCACTCTCGTCGAAACGGTAGAAGACCATATAGTTGCCTACTAGAACTCGGCGGTAGTCTTTATGGGTGGGCCCTTCGATTGCAATTGCGCGCCCGCTTTCGGGGAAGGACCGCGCCAGTTCCAACGCCTTGTCAATCTCTTGCATTACGCGCAATGCCGCCGGGGGATTCCCACGTTCAATTCCAATGAAGATAGCAATCGATTGTCGATCGAGATTTGCCCGTGGCCGCCACTTTATTTCACGCATGATGCGTCTCGCTTTGGCCGGTTTCCGGGTAATCAAGCCCCCATGAAGCGAACAGGTCGCGGATTTGCGCATTTGATTCTTGGGCGCTGAGCGATTTCGTATTGTATTTCTCTTCTATCTCAGCTTCGCGCAACGCTTGGCGGACGCGCATTTCTCGCAGCTGTTCTTCATATGCATGACAATCAATAAGCACATACGCAGCCGTGCCGTTCTTTGTCAGTATGAGCGGCTCTTGCGTTTCGGTAGCTTGTTCGCAAACCTCGTTGAGCCTCAATCGCAAATCGGAAATTGGCCTGATGATGGGAATATCTCTTGCCATGCTTGGCATAGTTGCTCCTTTTATAGCCTTATTTATCTATATATTTATTACATTATTTATAACATATTTACGATGATTAATCGCGTACAATCAATCCGCGAATCGGTAGCTTTGGTTGTAGCATCAATGTCATGGCGCTCGCTCCCACAGCCAACGGCGAGGGCCTTTGAGGAACATGTTGAACCGCTCGCGCAACCGAAAGAGAGGCCCTTGGGGAACATGTTGAACCGCTCGCGCAACCGAAAGAGAGGCCCTTGGGGAACGTGTTGAACCGCTTCCGCAGCCGAAGGCGAGGAGCTGTAGGTTCAACACGTTCCCCAAGGACCCCGCACATAAGAGTTGTAGGAATTCGCTACCCTACCAGGTACTCCGTTTGATGCGCGCGCAAACAACGAAGATGACTGCAAACGCCACGAACAGCGCCACGCATGCGATGGTGTATGCAATGCACGCGCCCATGATGCCCTGCGCCAGCACCAGTGGAACGGCCGTCGCAACAGCAACGCCAATAGCCAGCACATAGCCAATGAGCACCGCGTGCTGCATGCGAATAACCACCAACGCGTTGTAGAACACGTTCGACGCAGACAAGAAGCCTCCGCCCAACATCACCACCAGCAGCGCAGGCATGTAACCGGTAAGGTCGATTCCGTAGAACCATTCAAGCAACGGGATACCAATAACCGCGCACACCGCTATCACACCAACCGTAATACCCGCGGCAATCGCAAGCAGGCGAACCAAGATTTTCGCAAACGGCGGAAACTCGTGATTCAACCAGTGCGACGCCAGCGTGGTAAGCGAGGGGCGCATAAAGAAGATCAGGAACAGATTAATCACAAATGCGGGCATGAACAGCACGTTGAACACGGTCTGCATCTCGTTGGTGCCCACCTCGTCGATGGCATACTTGCTCACATTGTTCAAATAGGCCGCCAAAAAAGACGCCACAAACATCGGCAAGCAAGCCCACAGAAGCTTCGCCTGCACCTTCAGGGTGAAATCCGGACGGCCGATGCGCACAATTTTGCGCAGACGCGGTATGTCGTAAGCCGCAATCCACACCGCTTCGCTTACGGCGGCCAGCGTGGCGGCCATCGCCACATCCTGGTTCACGAACAGCACGGCGGCGAACAAAACAATGGCGATCACCGAGCGCCAAACACTTGAAAAGCCACCGATATCAAGGCGTTCAAGCTTCTGGAAGGCCGCAAACCAATACTGCGCCAGCGCCTCGAACAGGCGAAACGCGCACAATGCGTAGGCAACCAGGGCCTTATGCTGATCAAATCCAAACGACGACACGTACACGATGCTCACCACAATCATGAGCGCGCACGTGAATATCTTGAAGGCAAGATACTGCTCGTAGGTAAATTGGTTTCCCGCGTCGGTCGCAAAAAACGTGGTCGATTCGAAAATGCCCACCGTAAGCATGAGCTGGGCTATTGCGTAGCCAATAGAGAAAATACCTGCCTCGACATCGCCGCAAATACGTACGACAATGAGCAGCATCAAGAAAGATGAGAATGCGTAAACGGCGCTGCCTGCAGCATTCCAGAGGACAATACGTTTATGAGAAGCTTCGGTGCGCAACATGCAGACATTATATACTGTACGCAGTGCAGAAAACGTGATAAGGGAGTGAGCGTATGGTTGAGGCCTACCCCGGCGATTCGCTGAAACGCGTCCAACAAATTCAAACCGAGATACTGCGAATAGTGTCGCTGGTGTGCGATGAGTTCGATCTTACCTGGTTTGCAGACGGGGGCACCTGCTTGGGCGCCGTGCGGCATGGCGGATTCATCCCCTGGGATGACGACGTCGACATAGCCATGCCTCTTAAGGATTACCGAACCTTCCTGAAGGTTGCGCCGCAGGTACTTCCCGAAGAGTACGGTGTGTACACGCCTTCGACAACCGACAACTATCCCCCGCTGTTCGCCAAAGTCTACAAAAAGGGAACGCGGTTCATTGGGAAAGAGATGGCTGAAGCGGGTTTCGACGAGGGAATCTTCATCGATATTTTTGCGTACGCTCGTCTTGACTCCAACCCGAAGAAAGCCGAAAAGCAGGTTAAACGTGCCGCCTTCTGGTCGCGTATGTCCTACTTGCGCGCCCTTCCCCATCCCATCATCCCCAAAAATGTGCCCTTCAAAAAGCTGGTAGGCGGCGCATTGGCGGGCGCGCATACCGTCGTAAACCGCACGTACACGGCGCAAGCGATTGAGCAGAACCTGTACAAGGTGTTCGCTGCAGGTGATGGCAAAGGGCAGTGGACCGATATTTTCTATACCTTGTGGGGCACGTTCGACGAAGACGAGCTGTTCCCGCCGGTGCCCGCCCCCTTCGGAAACATCACCATCATGCTTCCGCACAATGCCGACGCGTTTTTAACCAAGATGTACGGCGACTACATGCAGGAGCCGCCGGAAAGCGAACGCTTTACGAAACCCCCGTTTATCTTGGATTTTGGCGATGGCGTTAACGTAGTGGAGCAACAATGAGCGTTTTGGATGAACCACAGCTAGAAGAAAGCAACAAGGCTTCGGAAGTAGCTGCTAGCGCGTGCGCGGCAGAAGCGGGTGCAACGGAAGCAGATGCCACCGTGAGCACGACAGAAGCGGGCGTCGCTTTCGGCGCAGACGTAGATGAAAGCGTTTCCGCAGACTTCGACGTCACGGCAAACAAAGATGCGAGCGTCACAAAAAAGCACACGTATGTGATGTTTTCGGCGTTGTACGCCCCGCACATGGGTGGCGTTGAGGCCTACACCGCCGGCCTTGCTCAGGCCCTTATCGCGCAAGGCCACCGCGTTATTGTTGCCACATCGCGCCTCTCAAAAGCCGATCCCGTATACGAGTTGCTTGACGGTGTCGAGGTGTTTCGCCTCCCCTGTCTGTCGCTTTTAGACGGTCGCCTGCCCATCGCGCAGCGCAATGTCGCCTGCTCTCAGCAGCTTGAGATAATCGCCGCCGCACGACCCGACCGCGTGGTTATAAACACGCGCTTCTACGGTCATTCGCTCATTGGAGCCCAGTTCGCACGCGACCATAATCTTCCCGCTATCATCATCGAGCACGGATCTGCGCACCTTTCGCTGGGAAACGCAACGGCCGATGAGGTAGTGCAACGTTACGAGCACGCTATCACCAACAAAATCAAAGCATTCGGTTACCCGTTCTTCGCCGTTTCCGAGCAGGCGCGTCAGTGGTTGAGCCATTTCAATATCGATGGGCACGGCATCGTGGCCAACGCTCTTGATGCCGAAGCGTTCGCCCAAGGTGCTTCTGCGCGCAATTTCCGAGATGAACTGGGTCTTAACGACGAGGATATCCTGGTTGCCTCGGTTGGCCGCCTGGTTCCCGAAAAAGGCATCTCAGCAATTTTGGAAGCGGCCAGCTGGTTTGCGCAGCAGGAAGCCGAACCTACTAATGCATCCGCGCAGCAGGAGGCCGATTCCGCGGTGCAACCCGCGCAGCAGGAAGCCGATTCCGCGGTACAACCCACGCAGCAGAACGCCGAACCCGTCGATGCGCCCGCCACTGAACCGCGCATCGTTTTCGCCATCGCAGGCGACGGCCCCTTACGCGAAAGCGTTCAAGCGGCAGGAGACAACGTTCGCGCCCTTGGGCGACTGACTACCGCAGATGTCGCAGCGCTTTTGCGCGACGCCGATACATACGTGTTGCCCTCGCGGTCGGAAGGTTTTTCTACCACGTTGCTTGAAGCGGTTGCGATGGAGGCCTTCCCGCTTACCACACATGTTGGCGGAAGCGACGAGCTTGGCATAGGCGAAGAAGGCGGCATTATACTGCCCGACGAGTCTGCTGCTTCCGTTGTCGCAGCGCTGCGGGTGTTCGGCGAACACCGAGACGCCTTAAGCCAGCAAGCTCACACCTTAAGCGTACACGCGCGGCAAAACAACACCTGGGAAGCATCAGCGCGCCAGCTGGATGCCGCATTCGAGCTTGCCGCGGCTGATGCCGCCAAAACAACAGCGCCCGCAAACGCAAGCGCCTCACGCGCTGCCGCAAGCGACGCGCAAACCCCTGGAGCCACTGCATCAGCCTCGCAAACTGACGCATCGGCCGCCCAAACGCCGCAGGCGAACGATTCCGAAGTGTTTGAAGGTGACGAGCGTCTTGACCAGCTGCACCGCGTTCTGCTGATGATGCTCAAAGACTTCGCGGATATCTGCGCGCGCGAAGATATCCCGTGGCTTGCCCATTACGGCACGGCTATCGGCGCGTTGCGCCACGGCGGTTTCATCCCCTGGGACGACGACCTCGACCTTATTATGCTGCGAGCCGATTTGGATCGCTTCATCGCCGCCGTTCAAGCGGATCCTTCCGATAAATATTTCATCGTGAACAGCGATACCCACAGCGGCTATCCGTTGGCAACCACACGATTCGTGCTAGCCAACACCGAGTTCCGCGACAGCTCGCTTGCTACCATGGACTTCCCCTCGGGCATTTTCTTGGACCTGTTCCCGCTTGATGCGCTGGCCGACAACCCCGTTGCCTACAAACTTCAAACGCGCGGTGCCTGGTTTTTCAACAAACTTGCCATCGCCAAACTTGCCCCCGACGCGCATGTAGTGGCCAAGGGGCTCACAGGCAAAGTGCTGAAAGCAGGAGCGACCGTTGCGCGCGGCTTCTTGAACCTGCCCGGAATTCGCGCGTTGGACCCCAATAAACCGGCCGATCATTTTATGCGCAAGCTCGCGGGGGTGCAAACCCGACGCATCGGATACCCCTGCGATACGTATCCTGACGAATGCATTTACGATATAGCCGATATGCTCCCTGCCCGTTGGGTGCCGTTCGAGGACACGCTCATCCCCCTTCCCAACAAAGTGGAGGAGCAACTTAGTGAGCTCTACGGCGATTGGATGACGCCTCCACCCGGTAACGAGCGCAAAGCACATTACCCCGACATTCTGGACTTTGGGCCCTACGCATCTTTGTAAAGACATGCAACAAAAACCCCGTGCAGCAAATAAACCGCCTCCTATTTCCTAGAAACGAGAAATGGGAGGCGGTTTCATGACGGCAAACGTAACCGCACGAGCTTCATGGTTTCGGAATTAAGATGGGCCATTACCCCTGCGAAGGCGGGCGTTACCCTTGCGGCTCTTTTCAGGTGTTCAGGCAACGCACAAAACGTAGCTACCCTACCGTGCCGTATCAAATATTTACTGGGCTTCCTCGTACAGTTTAAGGCCCAGATTCACGTACTCCTTGGCGTACTTCATGTAGGTATAAATCCAATTGCCCACGTAGGCTCCCTGGCACTCCTTGTACACCGACCACACGGTCCAGCACCAACCAGCAAGACCTACCAGCGCTAAGTTGTGACGCAGCTCCTCTGGCGTCGGTTTTCTGTCAAAGTAATATTCCAGTGCCTGCTCAATTTCTTCGTAGCTGAGCTTGCAGCACACTGCGAAGGTGGCCAAATCGTTGGCATAATCACCCATGCCCGCGTATTCCCAATCGATAAGATAATAGCGGTCGTCAGTGTCACGCAAAATATTGAGCTCAAAAAAGTCGTTATGCGTAAGGCACAGGGGCGAATTGTCGCCACGTACAAATTCGGAAAGGCGCTTTGCTTTCTCCGCCATTGCGTAAAAGCGCGGCACCTCAATTTCCCCGCAGCACTCCGTCAAGCTCATGTAGCGAGCGCCCTCATCATAGAAATCGAACTGCCGATCAACCGTTTTGCCGCAGTCGTGAAGCGTGCGCGCAAGAATCATGGCTTGTTTCAGCTGTTCAGGGTCATGCGGGTTAATGGTGCTCGAATTCTCGACGAAATGCGAGATTTTCCAACCCAGCTTTGGGTCTTCGTAGATAAAGGTGTTATCAAGACCCAGCTCTTTTGCGATGTGCTGCGCTTCCATTTCGGCTTGGCGATCGACAAGCTCCTCGGTTCCTACGCCCGGATGGCGGTATACGTAGCGCTTGTCCCCCACGCGAAAACTGCAGGACATATTGGTAAGACCGTCCTTCATGGGCACAACATCGAAAACGTCGGAATGGTCGCAGTGCAGCACCGATGAGATGTTTTCCAAGAGGCGCTCATCCAGCACCTCGGCCATCTCTTGGGAAGTAACGCCATCCATCAGCGAAAGAGCTGACAGAATCGTCATTTTACTTGGTTTGCGCGCCATTTTGACCACCCCTACCAATTGCGAGCTTCCAAGTCGCATTATAGCCAAGCAAGGGTGCTGTTCAATCATTTACTACCCTTTATTTATTTTGAACACATACCGCAAAAATCCGCACATACTCTAAACTTCCTCCCTTTTCTTGGAGATGAGAAAGGGGGGGAGGCAGTTCACCCAAACGAGCCGCGAAAGGCACCTCGCGCGTATTCGTCTCACGTATTCAGTCACTAAAAGCACTTCACGCGTATTCGTCTCCCGTATTCACGCGCAATTTGGGATACTATCTTGTAAGCGCACCATTCCCGCTTCGACGCCGCAAAGGAGCCCTCATAAACGCCCTGCCCCAAAACCGTAAGCAGCGCAGCGATACCGCCAAAACAAAACGCGATTTAGAAGACGCGTTTTGGCAGTTGTACGCCGAAAAAAGCATTGAGCGCATAACGGTGCGCGAGCTCACGGAGAAGGCCGGGTACCATCGGGGAACGTTCTACCTGCATTACCCCGACGTTTATGCGCTGCTTGATTCTGAGGAGCAAGAACTTTTGGCGCACATGGAAGAGTGTGTTGAAAAATGCCCCGAACACCCTTCCAAAACAGACCTATTCGCCCTGATGACACGCATGCTTGCACTTTACGAACGCAATCGCCAACAAATTGTGATCCTGTTGGGCGAGCACGGCGATCCGGCGTTCGCAACCCGCCTGCGCGCCCTTATGGTAAAAATGCCCATCTGGCGTGCCAGCGATCCAGCTTTAAAGCTTTCACCAGGCGAACGCGAACTGCTGCTTGAGCAAACCGCCTCGGGTGTTTTGGCGATGATAGCAAGTTGGCTTGCCAACCCGCGCGATGTCTCCGCCTTCCAGCTGCTCCATCTCATTTACGACAGCGCCATCAAACGCCCAACAAATACGCCGAACCGATAGTAGCTAAATTTGCCTGGTGTTTTTCAAAATCTTCTTGCGCTTCTGTAAGAGGTTTATCCGTTTGGGCTATCCATCGCGCAACAAACCCTACAGCACCCCAAGCGGAAAACGCACAAGCAAGCCGATGCTCAAGACTGGCGCCGTGTTCGCCAAAAAGCAGTGCGGCCTCAACGTACGCTCCCTCTATTCCCTCTGCCAAACATTTGACCAATGGGCCGTCATCCGAAGGCAACAATACGCGCAGCAAAGTTTCATGCCGGGAAAGAGCGCCCCAAATCGCGGCACTGAAGCGTTCGTCTTCTCCCGTCTGAACGCACCTACTAGCGGAGGCCAAGCTTTCTGCACGCACATCGGACACCAGTTCCCCTACGAGCGTCGCATACAAAGAGGAAACGCTGGCATGATGAAGGTAAAACGCGTTTCGGCTGATGGAAGCCTTACAGCAGATTGCACTGGCCGTTACGGATGCAACCGGCATTTCAGAGAGCAGTTCGATAAACGCAGTGCGAATAGCATTCTCGGTGCGCACATAGCGACGATCATCGGTTCGAGCCATAAAAGCTTCTTTCTGCAGAATAGGTTATGTTTTTCCGTACGGTAATGACTGCTTTTCCCATACATAAGTGACACTTAAGTGCTTAGTGCCAATTGACCTATTTAGATGACACGTGTACTTTACAATCATAATCGAATAGCGTCAATCTCAGTGCACGCTAACAAGTCCATCGATTAAGGAGTTTGAGCATGGAGAAAACCGAGATCGTACTGCAAACTATGCGCGAAGCTGGACAACCCCTTAACGCCGGTAAAATCGCCGAACTTTCGGGCCTTGATCGCAAAGAGGTCGACAAGGCAATGAAGGAGCTTAAGGCAACGGGCGCCATCGTGTCGCCAGTTCGCTGCAAATGGGCTCCCGCAGAGGAGTAGCACATTCAAAACGATAGTTTTGCAACCACGCATGAAATAGGAGGAACAGCATGGCAGATGTAAATGCAGAGATTCAAGCACTTCAGGCAGTAGTAACCGGTCTTTCCAGCCAGAGCTTTGGCCATCGTATCCAGGGCTTGGTGTTTGGCTCAAAGGGTTTGGCCGCCCTCGCCGACAAGTACGCAGAGCATGCCGACGAGGAAATGGCCTGGGTCGAGAAGTTCGCAAATCGCATTCTTGACCTTGGCGGCGAAATCAAGATCGAGGCTACGCCCGAAGTTAAGGTGTACAACGACATCGTCGAGTACCTCAAGAGCGAAAAGAAGGTATCCGAAGAGGGTATTGCCCAGGTTACGGCCATGATGCCCGCATTCGAGGGCGACTTCGTGGCCTATGAGGACATGAAGGCTTACCTCATCGACGAAGATGCCGATCTGCAGGAAACCAACCAAGACCTCGAGCTCATTGAGCTTATCGGCGTTCAGAATTGGCTCGTCCAAAAGCTTACTGGGACTTCTACCACCGCCGCTGAGTAGTCTTCTGCGCACCCCCCCGCACAGGAGACTTTTGGCTGTTGTCCAACACGCGCAGCGCGTTAGGCACAAACCAGGGAGCGCATGCAATAAGCATGCGCTCCTTTACTTTTTATTGCCAGCGCGTAAGGCGCCGTTCGACGATATCGAATAGGGCATACAGCACAACACCAAGCACCGCCAGCGCAATAATCCCCGCGAACATGCGCGGATAATTGACCAGGCTCCATGAGTACATGATGAAATAACCCAGACCCGTAGAACCCGCGATGGCTTCCGCGAAGAAAAGCACCGCAATAGCCGTACCAGTTGATATGCGCAAACTGGTGAAAATGGCAGGCAGCGTCGCAGGAATAATCACATGCCGATACTCATCCCAGCGCGAAGCGCCCAACACGCGTATGGACAAAATTGCTTCTTCGGGCACCGCGCGCACGGCATCGCGCACGGCCACCAACACCTGGAAAAACACCGTGATGGTGATGAGGGCGATCTTCGGCGCGTCAGCCAACCCGAGCAACACCAACAAGATGGGCAGCAAAACCACCTTGGGAATGGGATACAACAGATACAGAACGGGCGCAAACAGGTTGTCAAGCGTTTTCGACCGTGCGCACACAAGCGCAACAGGGGTTGCCAACAGCGTACCGAGCGCAATCGAAACAACAACACGATATGCGCTTATAAGGAAATACGGCAGCAAAGCTGAGAGGAATTTGGCGAAAACCGGAAGCGTTTCTGCTGGAGATGGGAGAGCTGGCGACTGAACCACCAGTGCCGTTATCCACCACCCGGCAAGAATAAAGACGATAGCGAACAGATAACCGCCTACGCGACGAAGGGCACTCATGCCGTTGCACCCCCGTCCGCATGCGCTGCACCTTTGTTCAGAAGCGCTCGCACCGTTTTACACTGTTCGGTGAACCCAACACTATCGCGCCATTCGGGCTCGCCCATGCACGGATTGTCGACCACGCCTATCAAAGAGCCTGGGCGCGCACTTAAAACAACGATGCGCCTTCCCAAATAAACCGCCTCTTCGATGGAATGCGTTACCAGTATCTGCGTTTGACCGCGACGTTTCCACAAATCTAGCAGCGTATCTTGTAGCGATTCGCGCAAAAGCGCATCGATGGCCGAAAGCGGTTCGTCCATCAATAGCAAATCCATGTCAAGCGCAATGGCCCGCGCAAGCGCCAAACGCTGTCGCATACCGCCCGATAAATCGCGCGGATAAGCGTGTTCGAAACCCTCTAAACCCACTTCGCGCAAAGCAGCTTGCGCGCGATCGCGCACTTCTTCTTTGGGAAGTCGACGAATCTTCAACCCCAGTGCAGCATTTTGGTAGACGGTTTTCCAGGGAAACAATCCCAAATTCTGCGGAATGAATGCCGTGGTTCGACAGGGGCCCGCCACTTGTTCGTCGTTTCGTCTTACCGATCCCGACGTAGGTTCAACCAAGCCTGCCGCCATGTGCAGCAACGTTGACTTCCCGCACCCAGATGGCCCGATGATGGCAATTGGCTCGCCTGGATTAACCTCGATGGAAAGGTGCGAGAGCGCGAGCGTCGACCCCTTGTCCGTCTTGTATTCCATCGAAATATCGTCAAAACTTATACGCGGCGGCATAGAGGCGCTCGGTTGCACAGGAATTGATGTTTGCTCGGTGTCGAACATATGCGCAGGATCTGACGACTGTTCGACGACAGCTGCCTGCTTGGCGACCGACACTCGCACAGAAGCATCTGGCCGCAAAGAAGCGGAGGAATGTTCAATAGTTGCTGGCAACGCAATCCCCTATTTGAAAGAGCCATCGGCAGGATTGTAGGTAATCTCTTTTTCCAGATAACCTTTCACGCGCATCCAATCAAGCACGGGCTCTATCATTTCCGCAGTGGGAAGTTTTGCCATTGGATATTCGCTGATGGGATAGGTGCCAGCCACCTCGTCGGGAAGGCTGGCATTTGCCACCAACAGCTCACGATAGTGCTCAGGGTTGCCATTGATGGCTTCCGCCGCTTTATCCCACAGCGCTTTAACCGCTTCAACAGCCTGTTTGCCGCCATTCGACTCAAGAAAATCGCGGCGAACGATCATCACCGATTGAGAAATGTTGTCGCCTTTCGTATCGTCGGCAATGGTCACGCACCCTTGCGATTCTCCAAGCGCCAACAGCGAGCCGGGCAAAGCGGCCGCCTTCACCTCGCCAGAGGCCATAGCCTGAAAACGCACGGGGAGCTTTTGCAGCTCTTCGACAAGCACCTGATCAGCGGGAATGCCTGCATCCGCCATAAGCACGTCCATCACGTACTCAAGAATAGTGTTGGAACCCACGCCAATGGGAACACCGGCCAAATCCTTGAGCGACGAGATGCCGCTGTTTGCAGCCGTTTGAATTCCGAATCGCCCTTGAGCGGGCGTTTCACCAAGGGTGACCCACTGAAACAGCACGTCGGTGCCGCCCGCGTACAAGCTGGCGGAAACCATAGGGTCGGTCATGGCCATATTCACGTCTCCGGAGGACACCCCCGCGATAAGCTCAGTTGCGGACTGGAAGGTAACAACTTCAAGGTTCACCTGCGCCTTTTCGGCAAAGCCTTCATCGATGGCAACCCACAGCGGAAGAATATCCTCGGTTGCCAAAGTTCCCACGGTTACCTTTGCGGTTTGGGCAGATGCGCTCGATGAGCCCTGTCCGGCACTTGCGGAATTGCTGGCCGCAGTGCTGCCAGACGCATTGCTTGCAGTGCCAGATGAACACCCCGTCACTGCCGCCATTGAAGCGACGCCCAGCGCCATCATCCCACTGGCAAAAGAACGTCGAGAGATGCTGTTACGTACAAGATTTGTTTTAAACATGGATGGCCTTTCGCGAAGTATTGATGCGCGGGCGTTTGCCGCAGGTGTTGCAGCGCGCCCCCCGTCATGAGCGGTCTTGGGCGCTACGTGTCCCTTGC
Source organism: Eggerthellaceae bacterium (assembly GCA_045545435.1). Taxonomy (GTDB): domain Bacteria; phylum Actinomycetota; class Coriobacteriia; order Coriobacteriales; family Eggerthellaceae; genus UMGS1502. The sequence continues at coordinate 43,153 of JAZQAV010000201.1, forward strand.
CATGAGAACCCTAAGACGCAACGTGACCCTTGTCATGAGAGCCTTAGGGCTCAGTGCCCCTTGTCATGAGAGCTCTGGGCACAGCGCGCCCCTTCAATACTAAAAACGCGTGAAAGGCGAATCAATGAACAATCACGGCGCCAGTGTCGACTTTTGGCCGCTGAGCACCGCTGCCGACCTGCTTTCGGCCGCACGCTCTGCGAACAAATCGAACGCGACCCCCCACGCGCAGCATGGCTTCAGCGCTGTTTCAAGCACGCGCTTGACCATTGCCGCCTATCGTACGAAAAAAGGGGCTCCTAAAAAGGAACCCGTAATCATGTGCGTTTGTCTAAACCGACCCTAGTTGAACTTAACGCCTGCGCGCATGGCAGACGCGGCAATGAGCGTAGGAATTCCGATGATCAGGAACAAGAATGCGAACAGCGGCAGGATAATGCCCACAAAGTCAAAAGGACCCTGTTGCGCCAACTGAAACGCCACAGAGCCGCAAATGAGGCACAGCGTTATGGGAAGGCCAATGATAATCCATTTGGCCAGCGAATCGTTGTCCAAGGTGGTTTGCGTTAGCACGGCCAGGTTGAGCAGGAACATGCCAACCGCACCAAGAATCAGGCTTAAATTGGGGTAAACGCAAAAAACAACGAACCAAACAAAGTAAGCAACAACTGCAGCAGCAAACAATCCCTTGTTCTTTATCACGCTTGCACCTCGTTATATCAGCGGCCTTCCTTTGCAGGCATGCAACCCGCAAAGGAAGACTGGCATTTCCCTATTTGCGAACCGCGCCGCATTAAATCTCGAACGACTCCAGGTCGTCGGGCACGTACAGCCCGCCGTCAAAGTATCTCTTACCTTCTTCAAGGTAGAGCCGCTTGCGATCGGCGCCGTGGCTGTCTTCGGTATGGTACAACACCAGATTCTTCACGTTGAATTGCTTTGCCAGTTCACATGCCGTTTTCACCGTTGAATGGCCAATCTGGTACGGATGGTACTTGGCCTCTTCGGCATCAAGGCAGAACGCCTCGTGAAGCGCCAGGTAGCTATCCTTAAGATAGGCCTCCCCTTCGGGATGGCAGGTTTCGTCACCAAGAGCGGTAATCCTGCGCCCGTCTTCCAACTGCATGCTCATACCAAACTGGCGAACCTTGCATGCGGGACCCAGGTCGAAAAACGTCACGGGATGGCCGATTACCTGATGAACGTCGCCGTCTTCAACGGGCACGAATTTGAAGCGATCGCCAATGAAAACAGCGGTGCGGGGATCGAGCACCTCGCGGCTGAAGGACTCGATGAGCTTGCACAAATCCGGGTGGGCGTACACGCGCGCCTCGCCTTCGTACCTTCCGCGGCTCATGGCGCTGGTAATTGCGCGCGCCATCCAAATAACGCCCATCATGTGGTCAACGTGCTTGTGCGTGACAAAGATGTCATGGATTTGCGTGACTTTGATACCCGCATGCTTCAGCTGGTGAAGAATAAAGTTGCCGCCGCCCGCGTCAACCAAAAACGTGTCTTCGGCAGAGCATATACCCTGTTCAATTGCGGGCTCATTGGTATTTTGCAGCGCGTAGCAGGTATTGTAGAGCTCCGTGACCATTGCATGGCCTGTTCCCAGCATCGTGATTTTCATAGTCTTTCTCCCAACGTTTTCTGCATTTGCATGCACCCGTTAAAGCCTTGCTTATATGCCCAATGGCCGCTCGTCGCACGTACGAACAACGGCCGCCAGTTTGCGAGCAGCTTGCGTGATGGACAATCCCCCAACGTCAACGGTAACATCAGCGTAGCGCTGATACAACGGTGTGCGTTCATCATACAGCGCACGCAAACTTGCGACGGAAGGGTCCCTCATAACAACGCCGCGCTCATCCAAGTCGCCAAGATGACGCGCGAGCGTTTCGAAAGGCACGCGCAAATACACGATCGTGCCCGTTTCGCCCAAATGACGCATGCCTTCGTCCGAATAAACCGCGCTGCCACCTGTTGCGATAACGGTTTTTTCTTCCTGTATGCCACTGAGAATTTCGTTCTCAAGCGCTATAAAACCCTCGGCGCCGCGTTCGTTGATAAGCGTCTGCAACGTCTTGCCCGCTTTGTCCTGAATTACCAGGTCAACATCAAGGAATTTCATTCCCGCAATTTTAGCCAGCACCACGCCCAACGTGGATTTGCCGGCACCCGGCATGCCTATGAGCACGATGTTTTTCTTCTCGCGGTTGCCGGCCCTTTCCGCGGGGCTGCAAGGTTTTTCCAGCATAGCCATTACTTTCTTCCCAAGCGCGCAAAGCGATCGCGCATGCGCGTGAACACGGTACTTGATGGTTTTTGAGCGGCATCGAATGCAAGAGAGATGCTGGCCACCACCGCGCGGGCCAGCTCTTCATCTGAAATCGCACTGCCGCTCTCGTCGATCGCGCTTGCGCGCGCGTTCGCGGAAACCACCTGCTCGATAGCGGCCAAAACATCTATGCCGCGCTGCGACAGGCCTCGCAGAGAACTTGCAATCACGAACGTCGCAATACCCGTGACCAACAGAAGCGCACTTGCCAAGTAGCACGAGGTGGCCGCGACAACAATTATCGCAAGCACGATGAGCACCGCAGAGAGCACGTGCAAACGCGTTGCCCATGCCGCATTGCGCTTGTCCATGAAGCCCTCGGCTGCGTAAGCCTCGTCAACGCTGTTTTCCCAGGCACGAGCCGCTTCAAGGAAGGCTTCCCTGTTCTTGAAAGCGCGTTCTTCAAGCGTATCTTTCGAGATGCCGTCATTGAGCCCCAGCGACTCAAGCACCTGGAAAGCCGCGGAGTCCAGCGGATTTTCAACGAACGCATACGAGGTGCGAACCAAACAGTAATTCGCCAAAAATTCGATTGAGTTCTGCGATGCGGAATTGGTTTCCGACAGCTCAGCGGCGTCTTTCCGACGCACGTCCAGCAGTTTTTCGTCGCGAAGCCGTACAACGGTCGCCGCAAATTCGCCATCCGACGGTTTGCCTTCGTTATCCAAACGAATCTCCAACGCAGGATGAACAGTTTCTGCCAAGGCAAGCACATCGGCGGGAATAGGGTCGGTTGGGTTCGGGCGCTTTCGCAAGCGCATGCACACGAGAGCGGCCAGCAGCAAAGCCGCGGCACACAGTGCAACCAGCACAAGGCTTATGCGGTCGTCGTTCATCGAGGCGTTTCGCCACGCATCGTGCCAATCGCCCTCGTTTTTAATCGTCCAAGTCGCATGAAGCTCGTCGCGATAAATCCGCGACTCTGCACCCGTTGCATTCATCAACCACGAGCGCGGGAACATCACGTGCGCTTCGGCATATTGCCCCGTGCGCACAAGGTCAACGTGGTAAACGATGGTTGGGCCAAAGTTCTCAAACGTGCCATTTGCCGGACCGTGTCCCCATGCGTAAACGTTGGAACGCGGAGTTGCTTGCTCGCCTTCGGGAACAGGCAACGAAATGGTGTAGGTAACGTCGTGCGAATCGGTGGCCATCGCCTCGTCGATGTACTTGAACGTAACATCGCCGGCATCTTTGTATATTTGCGCACCGTTGAGCACGGTGTAGTCAAGCTCAATCATGACCCGCGCGTCTTCGGGGGCTTGGAAGAAAAGATAGAAGTGGCCGCTCTCGGGGTCGAACGTGCACGACGCTTCTTTCGCGAACTCTTCTACCAGCGAACTGGGAACGGCGTCTCCCCATTCTGTTTGGTATTCAACAGGCGAAAGCCACGTCCAGTCGCCTTCAACAACGCCCTTGTCGTTCGCATAGGCAACGCGCGCATCGTTGATAACAATCGCCTGATTGTCGGCCAGATGTGGGTACGTTTGTCGGTACTCAACGGCCATCATCTTGCTGCTTGGCTGCGTTTGCGCCGCAGATTCGTCTGTCTGCGCCTGCGAAGCATCATCCGCAGAAGCCGAGTCGCCTGCCGCAGCGGCTGAACCCCCATCCGCAGAATTCGAAGTGCTGCTTTTTACCGCAGGAGCCGCGGGCATGGCGAGCAAGCGATGATCCACTAGGTGCACCGAGGCGTCCGTTTGAACTTGCGCATCAATGCGCACGTTTTCTACGTGGTACGACGGGTTAAAGGCGCAAGCCGCAAAAAGGCAAACCGCCGCACATGCGGTCAACAGCAGTGCCGTTACCTTTGCCGCAACGCGACGACGCATATCAGAAGCCTCCAAACACCATGTTTTCAACGAGCAGCCATTTCGACATGCAACTATTCTGAACGGCGGCCATTCTCCAATAGTAAGCCGCTTTTCACATAGTTAGCTGTTTTCCAGCCGGTAGTCGTTTTCCAACAAGCAGCAATTTTTCGCACGACGTGCGATTGTCCCTTAGTTTAGCCGAATGCGCTGGGCGATGAGTAGCTCTGTTAAAAAGCGCATCCTTTTAAGATGCTCCAGAAAAGAAAAGGCCCCCATTTCTGGGAGCCTGAACTAGCTGGCGGAGAAGCAGGGATTCGAACCCTGGAATCGCTTGTGGCGATTACTCACTTAGCAGGCGAGCACCTTCGGCCTCTCGGTCACTTCTCCTTAAGCAGATAGAAATCATACCCGACTTTGCAACGACGTGCAAACACAACTTTGCGCATCCAACGGATTAACACGCATGCATTAGATTATTGCCGTGTTCTTCCGCAACGCTGCAACGCACGCGATCCTATAGCCATGCTGCGCGCTATTTCTCCCAGGGAAATTTAACGTTGTTGAACGGCCAAGGCCTGTTGTGAATCACGCGTGCTTTTGTTGGCATAAAGCGATAATTCGGGTGGTTTTTGATGAATCGGTAGCGACAAAAACGCGTGATAGCGAGCCCGATAAGCGTAACGGCCAGGAAGGTTCCCCACAGTTCGGCAACAGGTACGTTGTTTTCAACCATTGCGTACAGCGTGAGCAGGGCAAACCCAGCGGAAAGCACCCCGGTGAGCACCGTGAAAACCTTGATGAGCACTTCTTTGGCGCGGTTGGGAGACTCGCGGTACGTTACCACCAAATAAATGATGGCGGCAAGAATCGCGAGCGCAATAAGCAGTGGAACCGTTCGGGAGAGCCTAGCAAGAATAGCCATGACGCTCCTTTCTTACGAAACCACCGCCGCACGCGCCGAACCCAACGACGTCGCGCGCGACCACCATCCGCGCTTGCTTGCCTCAGAAACAATTTTACACGCATCGCCGAAAGAATCGCACAGCGCAAACGTAGTTGAGCCACTTCCGCACAAAAGCGCCTGCGAAACACCTGGCTGCTGAAGCAGCCATTCGCGAATTTCGGCAAGTTCGGGCATGAGCGCCTCCGAGGCGCTGGCAAGGTTGTTGAACAAGGTCACCTCGCCGGCATGCTCCGACGTGAGCGCCCTGGCGCCGGCAAGTTCGTCGATAGCTAGCGGGTTTTCATCGAACGCGCGATAAGCCTGCGCGGTTGAGACTCCTGTTTCGGGTTTCACCAGTACAACATTGGTTTTTGCGGGGGTCAAACTGCGCACGAACACGTCGCCGGTGCCCTCGTAATAACCGCAACCGCCGTGCAGGAAGAACGCGACGTCGCTGCCAAGAGAACGCGCCACTTCTTCGACCACGTCACTGTACGGATCGATGCCCCACAGTTTGGCGACGCCAACAAGCGTGGCCGCTGCATCGGCCGATCCGCCGCCCAGCCCCGCTTCAAAGGGGATGTTTTTGATTATGCGCACCGTAATTGACTCGTTAGCCGTGCGGCCAATTTTGGACGCGAAGGCGTTGACTGCTTTATAGGCTATGTTTTGGCTGGACTCCAGCTGGGGAACTTCCAAACCGGCGCGGCCTTCGGTGGTAACGGTGACAGAAAGTCCTGCGCCAGGAGCTTCGGGCTGCGCGCGGACGTACACGATATCGTGGAGGTTTATGGCATGAAGCACGCTGGCAGCTTGGTGATATCCATCATCGCGGCGTGCGCCAATTCCCAGGAAAAGGTTGACCTTGGCCGGCGCAATCACTTTTACCCAACCGAATCGCGTGGGCTCATCAAGCTTTTGCATTGCGATTGCGGCTGCCGTCATGTCAGTAGCCGCAGCGCTTGCGCTTGCGGCTGCGTTTGTGGCCACGTCGGCGTTTGCAGCTGCGTCGGCGTTTACGGCCGCGTCGGCGTTTGCGACAGCGTCGGCGTTTGCGGCCGCATCGGCGCTTGCGGCAGCGTCGGCGCTTGCAGCAGCGTCAGCGCTTGCAGCTGTCTCAATATTTGCAGCCGTTTCAGCATTTACCGCCTTGTTGCCGGCTTCAAAATCGGTCATTTTTTCTTCCTTCGTTCGGCAAAAAACGAACGCAATATTTGGGCGCACTCTTCTTGGAGCACCCCTGGCGTCACGTCAAAATTATGATTGAGCCGCTCGTCTTCGTTAATGCGATACAACGTGCCAAGCGCCCCTGCCTTTGGGTCACTTGCCCCATAAACGCAGCGATCGATTCGGCTTTGATACATGAGCCCCGCACACATAAGGCATGGTTCAAGCGTAACGTACACCGTGCAACCGGTAAGCCGCCACGCATCCAGTTTACGCGATGCTTCAAGCATTGCCATGAACTCCGCATGTCCTGTTGGATTATTGGTAGCTTCCCGTTGGTTGCACGCGCGCGCGATAATGTGCGGCTCGTCAAGAAGAGGCCTGCGCGTCGCAGGATCGATAGGGTTGTACACCACAACCGCCCCAATGGGGACCTCTCCCGTCGCAGCCGCGCGGTTCGCTTCATCAAGCGCTATCCTCATGTAGTCTTCATCTGTCATAGTGGCATTATATGGTATCCTTGTCATGCGATTCGGCAACATCTCATTGACGCTTGCCGCATGCATACGGAGGAATGGCCGAGTGGTTGAAGGCGGCAGTCTTGAAAACTGTTGAGCCGCAAGGTTCCGTGGGTTCGAATCCTACTTCCTCCGCCAGTAAGCTTGGGCCCCCAGCGATGGGGGCTTTTCTTTTTCGGCAGGGTTCCAACCAGTTGGAAGTAGGATTCGAACCGATGAGGTGGATTCCCGGCCCGCAGGGCAATAGGGCGCCAGCGGCGCGCTTTTAGGGAA
>JAZQAV010000202.1:0-14840 GCA_045545435.1 Eggerthellaceae bacterium
TCGACGCCTACATCGTCCACTGGAACACAAGGAGGCGCCAAGTTAAACTGAAGGGACTGACCCCGGAGGAATTCCGGAATCAGTCCCTATGTGCGGCGTAGGCCGCTTATTAGCCCGTCCAAGAACTGGGGTGCAGTTCAATCCGATGGCGGGCTTTCGTTTTGCTAAAACCCTCTATCTGTTACCCACATGAGCCGGGCCGTAAGCCCAACAAGGCTGAATCCGTTTGCCTTAACGGGACTCCCGTAAAGGGATTTGCTACTTTGCGCAATCCGCCGTTTTCGCAATGGCCTCTTTCACGCTCGCAATTGAGTACAGGCTGCCAAACGCGCAGATAACATCCCCTGCCCCAGAAAGCGAACGCGCTTTCGCAAAGGCAGCCTCCGCAGAGCCGACAGCAACAACGCCCTTGTCAAGCGCGATACCGCGCGCAAGCGCTTCCTGCTCGATAGTTTTTGCAAGATCTGCCGCGGTAAGTGCGCGCGGGTTATCGGGCGTGATACACACAAATCCTGCTGCGCGGTTTATTACCGCGTCAAGCATGCCGCGATAGTCCTTGTCGCCCAAAACGCCCATCACGAAAAGCGGCTTCACCGTCGGGAACAGGTTTTCAAGCGACTCGGCAAGAACCGTGGCACCTTGGGAGTTGTGACCGCCATCCACAATGATGGTTGGGCGATTGGCCGCTGCCTCCACAATTTCAAACCGCGCCTGCCAGCGCGTATGGGCAATGCCCTGCACAATGTTCTCGTCAGAAACCTTCCAGCCGCGCTCACGCAGCGCCATAGCGCATTCGATGGCAAGCGTAGCGTTGTTGGGCTGATACGAACCCAGCAAGGCGGTTTGATAGGCTTGCCCTTTGTACGAAAACTCACGCATGCCCGCTTCGTTTAACCCACCAACAGCCAGCTGGGCAAAGTCGGGAATGCGCACCTGTTCCACTTCCGCTGCTTTGGCTGCCTCCGCGATTGCCGCAGTGGCACCCGCATCGTCTTGCGGATAGCTCACCACCGACGCGCCTTTCTTGATGATGCCGGCCTTCTGGGCTGCAATCTCCGCTTTGGTACTCCCCAAGATCTCGGTATGATCGAGGCCGATACGCGCAATAGCGCACACTTCAGGCGCCGGTATCACGTTGGTGGAATCAAGCGAACCGCCCAATCCCACTTCCAAAATTGCCACATCACATCTGCTACGAGCGAAATGCTCGATGGCAACCGCTGTCATAAGCTCGAATTCGGTTGCATGCTCTCCCATCTCAGTGGCAAGCTCCTCTGCGCACGAGCGCACGAACAGCGTGACCGCAAGCAGCTCATCAGGGGCAATCATGGTGCCGTCAACCTGAATGCGCTCCTCGAAACGAATAATGTAGGGGCTGGTAAACAGACCCACACGATACCCTGACTCCAAAAGTATCTGGGACAAATACGAGCACGTTGAGCCTTTTCCGTTCGTACCAGCGACGTGCACGAATTTCATTTTTTCTTGCGGGTTGCCCATACGGTCCAGCAGCGCCTCGATACGCTCAAGGCCGTAATGCGAGGAATGCCAACGCGGATCGTTGATATAGGCAATGGGATCGAAATTGTTGCCCGCATCTGCAAAAGACGGCGAAATTTCACTCGTGGTGTCCTGCATGCTGGTTACCCTTCTCTTATGAGTGGTTACTTTGGGCAATAAGCTCGCCCAGGCGCGCAAAATCTTCTTCAAGCGCGAGTTGTTTCGTTCGATCGTAGATGGCAGCTGCCGGGTGGTAGATAGGAAACACTTTGAATTTCCCCGCATACTGCAACGTGCCGTGCAACCGCGTGATGCCCACCTGGGTCTTCAAGATGAATTTCGTTGCGAAATTGCCCAAGGTGACAATGAACTCAGGGTCTATGGTACGCGTTTGCTCACGCAGAAACGGCGTGCACACCTCTATTTCCTCGGGCCGCGGATCGCGATTTGAAGGTGGACGGCATTTGAGAACGTTGGCAATGAACACATCGCGCTCCCTGTTGAGGCCTGCTATTTCGAGCAGCGCATCAAGTTTGTGACCAGCGGCTCCTACAAACGGCTCCCCTTGCAGGTCCTCGTTTTTACCAGGAGCCTCGCCCACAATAAGCACGCGCGCATGGGGATTGCCGCTGCCGAACACCGTGTTCGTTCGACCTTGCGCCAAAGAACAACGCTCGCACGCGGCAACCTGCTCGCGCAATACCTCAAGCGGAATATGCGGTTTTCCCATAGTCGTGTCTCCTTGTCGCGCCGCGCAAAAACAAGCGCCGCGTTTGCACCTCAGCACCTAGTTTAACCGCAGCCCGGCCGAATATGCACTCAAACCGACGAGCTGTGCGTCCCACGGCGCAACGATATCCGATGGTCGAGAATCTTTTGGCTTGTCCTCGCTGCGCTGCGGAATCGCCAAAAGTTTTTCAACCATCGGAAATGCCATTGCAAAGCAAGGACGACGCGGAATTCAGGTTCCTGAAACGCCGTAAAACAGTCGAAATCCTACACGTACACGCGCGGCATGCGCTGAGCGAAGCCGATGGCTATCTCGTGCTGGATGGTACCCAGCTTGTCGGCCATCTCATCGATGGTGACCTCTTCGTTGCCCTGTCGACCAACGATGATAACTTCGTCTCCAACCTGCGGATCAATGCGCTTACGCGTTCCGTAGCTTCGCAGGTCAACTTCGAACATGCACTGGTCCATGCAGATATTGCCCACCTGGCGCATGCGCTGACCTTGCAGCAGAAAATGCGTGCGGCCCGACAGCCCGCGCACCAGACCATCCGCATACCCCAGCGGCACCGTGCAAATCTTCACGCTGCCGGGACTGCGGTAATTGAGCCCGTAACTTACTCCTTCGCTCGGAGGCACTAAACGCGTATCGGTAATGCGCGCATGAACGCTCATAGCGGGCTTCAGATCCGCTATGGGGCGCGTTTCGGGGCATGCCTGGAATCCATAAAGCGAAATGCCCAAACGGGCCATATCGAACTGTACATCGGGATAACGATACAGCGCCGCAGAGTTGGCCGTGTGCACGATTCCCGGGTCGATGCCCGCCATGCGCATGTTGTTGATGACCTCTATAAAACGCTTAACTTGAATTTGGAAATCGAGCGTATCGGCGCTGTCGGCCGTTGCGTAGTGCGTAAACGTTCCCGCCAAATCAAGCGCCCTGTGAAAGCCAATATGCTGCAAGAACGGAACCACTTCGTCATAGCGCACGCCAATACGATTCATGCCGGTGTTAACCGCAAGGTGAAACGGCGCGCGCATGCCGTAGAAGTCGGCCATCTCCGCGTACGTGATTGCAAATTCGGCCTCGTATATGGAGGGAATGATGTTGTACGCCAGCAACAGCGGAATCGAAGATTCGGGTGGCTGAGCCAAAATCATGAGCGGCGCATTGATGCCAGCTTTGCGCAGTTCAATTGCCTCAGGAACCGTTGCAACCGACAAATAGTCGGCACCGGAGTTAAGGGCCATTTTAGAAACCTGCACAGCCCCGTGGCCATATGCATCAGCTTTGACCACGGCCATGAGCCGAGCCCCGCGTTGCAGATGGCGCTTGGCTTCCAGCACGTTGTGGCGGATGGCACTCAGGTCAATCTCAACCCACGCCCAGCGCCTGTCAAGCTCGGAAATGGCCTCTAAAGCCTCCATGTCGAAAGGCATATCGGGCTCGTTATCGTCCATTTCAAACGACGTGCGCGCAAAAGCGTTCGGCACTGACGCATGAGCATTTGCCCCCGTTACCGCACCATGCACGCTACCACGAGACGCCCCTGAAGCGCCCTCGTATGATTGAGCGCCTCTATAAGCCCCGGAAGAACGCGGCGGTATTCCCTGTGCGTTTGTGGCGCGCGCGTTTTGGCGCATAGCGTCCGCCGCCGACACAAAACCCGGTTTGCGTTTGTTGAATCCCGTGAACCCGTTGGGCAACTCTTCGGTCATACCATCTCACCCGATACCATCGCAATTTCGGCTTATACAACATTGCGCGCCCGACATGCGGGCGCGCAACAAGAACAATCTTACTGATTAGCGCAGGTTGTAGAACGCATCCATACCTGCATACACCGCCTGAGCGCCCAGATCTTCCTCAATGCGAAGAAGCTGGTTGTATTTCGCAATGCGGTCGGAGCGGCACGGTGCACCCGTCTTGATTTGGCCAGCGTTAGTGGCAACCGAAAGGTCGGCAATGGTGGTGTCCTCAGTCTCGCCGGAACGATGGCTTACCACGCAAGCGTAACCAGCCTGCTTGGCCATTTCCATTGCCTCAAGCGTCTCGGTAAGGCTGCCGATTTGGTTTACCTTGATGAGGATTGCGTTTGCGCAACCGCGCTCGATACCCATCTTCAAACGCTCGGAGTTGGTAACGAACAGGTCGTCGCCCACCAGCTGCACGCGATCGCCGATGCGGTCGGTGAGCATCTTCCAGCCGTCCCAGTCTTCCTCGGCCATGCCGTCTTCAATGGAGATGATGGGGTACTTGTTAACCAAGGCCTCCCAGTAGTCAACCATTTCCTCGCTGGTAAGTTCGCGACCTTCGCCGGCAAGCACGTATTTCTTCTTCTCGACGTCATAGAACTCGGTGGAGGCAGGATCCATAGCGAACATGATTTCCTCACCGGGCTTGTAACCGGCCTTTTCGCACGCCTGCATGATGTACATAAGCGGCTCTTCGTTCTTGGTGAAGTTGGGGGCAAAGCCACCTTCATCGCCTACACCGCCACCCAGGCCGGCGTCATGAAGAACCTTCTTGAGCGTGTGATAAATTTCAGCGCACCAACGCAGCGCTTCGGCGAAATCGGGAGCGCCAACGGGCATGATCATGAACTCTTGGAAGTCGACGTTGTTGTCGGCATGCACGCCGCCGTTGAGAATGTTCATCATGGGCGTGGGGAGCACATGAGCGTTGGGGCCACCCACATACTTGTACAGCGGAAGCTCTGCAGACTGGGCAGCCGCACGAGCAACGGCCAGCGATGCACCGAGGATGGCATTGGCGCCGAATTGACCCTTGTTGTTGGTGCCATCGGCTTCAATCATAAGCTCGTCGATTTCGCGCTGGTCAACAGCATCAAGGCCCACCAGCTCGTCGGCGATTTCGTTGTTCACGTGCTCAACGGCGGTTAAAACGCCTTTGCCCAGATAGCGCTCTTTGTCGCCATCGCGCAGCTCAACAGCCTCAAATGCGCCCGTGGAGGCACCGGAAGGAACGATTGCGCGACCCATGGAACCGTCGTCGAGTAAGACCTCAACCTCAACCGTGGGATTGCCGCGCGAATCAAGAACTTCGCGACCATAGACATCAAGGATAATGCTCATGCTTGCCTCCTCAGACAAAGCTCGCCAAAATGAACCAGTCGTCGCCTTGCACCGCGCGGCGACGCTAAATTTCATAATAGCATAGGTGGTTCTTTGCGGACCTAAAGCAAGCGATTAAACCGCGCGAAGTCGCGTTAATGGCAACCAAACAACCACTGCGATCAAAGTATGAAACGGGGCGAAGATGCATTAATGCGTCTAAGCAACCACTGCTAAAAACGCGAGGAGGCAAACACCTGCCACCAGCGCGCCAACATCCGAAACGCGGATGCGCGCCCCTTCGTCCAAACTGGTTGCAACAATCGACGAGCCCGCCGGCGCCAACCCATAGCAGCGCGCGTCCATTGCCGTCGCAATGGAATCGGCGCGGCGAAACAAGCTCACGAACAGCGGAATAAATATCGCCCCATGAGCTTTTATACGCGCAAGCAACGGCCCCGCGCCAAACGAGGCCCCGCGCGATGCTTGCGCATCTTGGATTTGCTGGTAGTGCTCGGCGATCATAGGAATAAAGCGAACGGCCATCGATAAAACCAAAGCGATATCGCCCACTGGAACGCGCAGTACGCGCAACTGCGATAACAAACGCGTGAACGCGGTCAAAAGCTCCGTGGAAGTGGTGGTAAAACACACGATGAAGCTTGCAGCTACCAAAAGCAACATCCGAAGCGCAACCATAGCACCCGAAAGCAGCCCTTCCGCCACGCTCATACCGTTCGAAAGAGCGCCCGTTACATTGAAGACCACAGAGAAAAGCGCAAGCAGCGCAACGGGCACCATAAGAAAAGAAAGGGTTTTAACCGGAAGTTTTGCGACGCCCACCGCTACCGCAACCAAGACGGTGCACAAGAGCATCCCCCACCAGCTCTCGACGAAAAAGACAGCGATGGTAAAGGCCAGCAACAGGGCGATTTTCACCCGCGCATCACACGCGTGAATGGGCGTGGCCGCTGGAAAATATAGTGTCGTTCGAATACGCATGGTAGAAGTATCGCATACCGATACGCTACTCCCAATAACCCAATTCCTTGCCCTTGTTATAAACAATAACGGCCTTGGCGTAATAGCCGTATGAGTTGAGGTGCGTCCAATCAGCCCGCAACTGTTGCGGCACGCATCCGTTCTTTATAAGCACCTCATCCCAATCGGTGGGCACAAGATGCGCGATTTCCAACCCGTATTCGGCCAAGAACACGCGCATGTTGATGAAATGCTCGCCGAATTCCTCCCGAAGGGCGGCTTCCCAAGCAGTTTCGTCGTAGCCCATACCGTAATCCAGCGGAATGTCCATATAAGCCAACAAGGACAACTCGGGGTCGTCGGTGTCGCCGATGATGATGTAGGAATCGGTATTCGCATGTTCTAGCATAGCGTGATACTGGCTTATCAGAACATCCAGGTCACCAGCCCAGCCGCCATTGCTTCCCATCTCGATGACGATGATGTCACCGGGGTGGTCGTTCGCCCGCTCAATAAGATCGTAATCTATATGCGACTGCGGTTCTTCGTTCTCCCACTCGTAGTCAAAGTCGTAACCATAGTCGTAGCCGTAATCGTAATAGTAGTCATAGCCATACTCGTAATCGTCGGCATAACCGTCGTCGTAAGCATCGTCGTAATCGTCTTGGCCAGATTCCATCTCCAACCCGCATTGCATGTAGGCAATCTCGGCTGACGTTGCACCCGAAACGCCAAAGTTGTACGTGCGTATGCCCGTAAGCATTTCCAAAATTTGAGGATACGACAAATAACTGACGTCGATTGTTGTTGCCCCCGTCAAAATAACAGCTTCGTCCGCTCCATCACCACGCGTTAAACTGTCACCCCAGCAAACGATTTCACGCGTGTCCAAAATCACATGATCGGCGGTATCGGAGGGAAAATCTTCCGGAAGGGGCTTCTCCACCTCTTTCGGAAGCATGACAAACGTGATGGCGCAGGCAATTGCAACCGCTGCGGCAATGCATGCAACAACAGCTGGAACAGGCGATCTCTTCCCATGTTTTCCCAAACGCAAGAAGGAATAAGCGCTCAATGTTTACTCCTGGCAGCCAACATTACGACAAACAATGCACCACGCGATATACCCACGGCGGACTAACTTTTTGGATGGGAATGATTTTGCGCACGTGAAGGGCGTTCGTCTAGCGCCTACCAAAAATTCCATTTCAACTGGTAGGCAAAAAACACAACAGTTATGTTCCCAAAAAAACCTCAGCAAACAAAAGGGCGGCGCGCCCTTGCAGCGCACCGCCCTTTGAAGCGTTATAGCAAACAGAGTTACGGTTATTAGCCCTCGAACTTCGCCATAAGATCGTTGAACTTATCCAGCTCTTCGGGATCCATATGGTAGCCATGCTTGTCCTCGGGGTAGTTGCCCTCGCGAACGTCCTCGGCCCAACCCATGTAGGCTTCGCACAGGAACGGCAGCAGCGCCGCGTAGCTCTTAGCATGCGATGCGGGCTTGGGCATAACGCCGAAGGTGTCCATGTCGACCATCTCGGAACCGTCGCACGGTGCACCGCCAGCGATGGAGACAACGGGAACGCGCAGTTTCTCGGCGATGGCCTGAGAGACCTCCATCGGGGTGAGCTCGATGGTCATACCGCCCATGCCGTTCCCCTGATCCTCATAGCCCCACTTGAAGATCTTGAAGGCGTCTTCAGCGGTCTTGCCGACCTTCTTGTAACCGGTGGCGTTGGTCTGCCAGCCCGAGATGGCGCCGATATGACCGTAAACAGGCACGTAGTTGTCGGTCATGCCCTTAAGAACATCGTTGGTGACGCCCATGGGGAGCATGGAGTCAGCACCGTCGAAGACCCACTTGGCACCATATTCGACACCGCGATCTTTGTTGACGTACGTTGAAGTGGGCATGTAGAAGTTGATGTGGATGATGTTGGTAAACTCACGGAACTTGCGAATAGTAAGGCTGCAGCAATTGATCTCGGTATCGAAATCCAAGCTCGCGCTGCGAGAAGACAGCATCTGAGGAATACGGCAGATGTCGGCTCCGACCATTTCGGCAGCCATTGCGAAGAATGCGCCAAGCTCGGCGGGGCAAACTTGGACGATCTTCTCGCCCTTGTCCTTCATCTTCTGCAGGTAGTTAAGGTTCTTACGAGTCTTGCTCGCGGTCGACATCTTGATATCAGCGGTTTCGTTTTCAGCCATATTGCTTCCTTTCGAATGTGCCTTTCGGGGTGCCCCGAAAGGCTTAAGCAAGTAGTTTTAGTGTTGAGATGCGATTAGGCATCCAGAGCATCGATGCGAGCGCAGATCTCGTCGATGGTCTCACGAGAAAGGCCGGTCTGCGGGAACTTCAGCAGGGTCTTGAACTTCATGCCAAGAACGGGGCCCATCTCAGGATTGTCTGCGAATCCCGGAGAATACTCCTCCATGATTGCCTTTGCCCTGGGGTCGGCGATGATTTCCGACATCTTGCTGTTGCTGCTAATTGCCATGGGAATTCCTTTCCTTTATGGACTTTTTGTACCTCACCACGTTAGGCGTGCATCCATGCACTAAGCGTGAATGCCGTCTTCGATGGTGTAACTCCAAGGATCCTTTTGGAACGAAAGGCCTGCGCCACCGTCAACGTCGATGACCCTGCCGTAAATGAAATCGGAAACGCTCGTGCACATGGTGAGAATCATGCGGGCAACCTCATCGGGCGAGGAAGCAACAGGGGTATCCGAACCATATTTGCCCTGGGTTTCCGCAAATTTCGGGCCATAGCGCTTGACGGTGTCGGCGCTGTTGGAAACTGCGCCTGTGGTAATCATGCCGCCGGGTGCCACGCAGTTGACGTTGATGCCGTACTGCTTGAGCTCTTTGGCGATGCCGATGGTCATGCCGACAACGCCAGCTTTAGCTGCGTTGTAAGGGGTCATCATTGCGATCTTAGCCTGGTCCTCACCACGGTAGGCAACGGAAGCAACGGTTACCACTTTGCCGCCATGCTTTGCTTTGACCATAGAGCGTGCGCAGGCCTGAACAAAGAAGTACTGGCCCTTCATGTCGGTGTCGACGATCTTGTCATACAGTTGCTCGTCCACATCAAGGAACGCACGAGGCTGCCAAACAGCGGCCACCGGCACGCAGATGTCGACAGGGCCATACGTTTGCTCTGCGAATTCAACAATTGCTGCGCAATCTTCAACGCTTTGCGTATCGAACTGCTTGAACGAAATGTTTTCGTGTCCAAGACCCTTCAAAGCGTTGAGTGCCATCTCACCCGTTTCAGCGGAGCGACCACCGAAAACAACTTTGGCGCCGCACTCTGCCAGGCGATTGATAACAAACAGGGCCAATCCACCGCTACCGGAAACGACAGCAACTTTGCCCGACAGGTCATAAACCTGCGACATGGGCACGACATCCTCCAATGAGTCTGCGGTCATCTCGAACAGCATCTGCTTATCCATGCATCAATCCTTCCCTTGCGAATCTACCTACGTAACGCCGCGTTCGTGCGGCGATGATGCCGAGACGTAAACGAATCGATCAAATATTCGGGCGTCCACTTCGGGTGATAGGGTTATGTATTAAGGATATGGATTGGAGCAGCTGTTTAGAATTACCGTAGACTGCTATTATTTATAGCTAATTTTGGGTAATGACATGTGCCAACAGCCGACGAGCTTAGCGCGCGTTCAAAACGTACACCAACAATTCTTGCTGGCTGGAAACGCCGAGCTTTTTATAAATGTGGGCGATATGCTTGTACGCCGTTGAAACGCTGATGTGAAGCGTGGTGGCCACATACGAGGGAGAAAGGCCCTGACAAAGCAAGTCGACAACCTCAAGCTCACGTTTGGTAAGACTTCGTGCAAGTTTTGCGTCTACCGCATTTGGCTGGCTCCCCGATATAGACCGGTAGTCTACGAAGAAATTTTTGAACAAATTGTTCAGTTGCATCACCGCACAGCGAAGTACGGCCTGATCATGCTCACTGAACCGCTTTTGCATACGGTCAAGAGAAAAGGCCGCGCGCGGTCGCCCTACGTTGTCGAAGAGCGAGAATGTAAGCGAGTATTTAAGGCCGCGCGCCATAATGTAATTAGCCAAAAACTCAGAATGCGGTTCATCGCCCCAAACGATCTCTTCCACATACGGTCCGGCGAACGATTCCGAAACGTTGTCAACACGATAGTCCCAGCGGGCATCCACCAAATGCGAGTAATAACTCACGTACATGTTTATCCAGCGCGTGTCCATGTTGACGAGGTGCTGATCGCAAATATGGTGGCTTTCGTCCAACACCATAGCCACACCCTGATCGAAGGAAATAAGTCCACTCAAGTTGTCGATGATGGCGTGAACAAAACCTATTGGATCATGGACATTTCCGCAGGTAAGTACGTAGTTGTTGATTGCTTCCCAAGGCAGCTTGGCATTCTTTTGCATATCTTGTCACCTCAAAGAAAGTCAACGGACAAACCCTTCCATGCGCCTTTGGCTAGGAGAGAGTCTTCATTTGCCCTAACGCCCATTCGCGCGCTTTGCGATCGATTACGTCCCGCTTCAGCAAGCTCAGATCATCTCCGAAAAAACGTTTTAGCTCTTCAACGGTGGAATTCTGGCGCGCGGCAATCGCTTGCGCCTCGCGCAGCAATTCTTCGGCACTCGCATCAAGTTTTTGTTCAGCCGCAATAGCCTTTAGCACAAGTGGCTCTTTCGCCTCGAATTGCGCTGCTGCGCGAATTGCCTCGCGTTGCTCCTCGAGTTCCTTGCCCGGAAACAGATGGGGCTCTCCACCGGTCAAGCGGTCATATTGCATGCGATGGCGAAGTTCCAATTCGATGTAGGCCATCTCTTCGGCTACCGCTTCCTCTGAGACCTCAATGTCGTACTCGGCAACGTAGCGACGCCAAAGTTCATCGTTCACCGTCATCGCATAGCCCTTTCAACCTCTGCTGCGGCGCGGGCGGAATCGGTCATAGTAACGCCCGCTTCCGTCAACAACGTTGTTCCCGCGATCGAAAAAGCGGCTTCAACCGCGCCTCTAGTGACGCGCAGCGGATCCATTATGCCCGCGCGCAGCATGTCAACGAAGCTGCATGAGGCGGCATCAAAGCCAAAACCAGCAGGCATGCCATTGAGCTTTTCGATTACCACGGAGCCACTTTGCCCAGCATTTTCAACTATTTGCCGAAGAGGTGCCGCACACGCATCAAGTGCTATCTGCGCTCCAACGCGCTCGTCTCCCTGAAGCGTTTCAAGCAATCCGCCCAAATCGCGCGCAGCGTCAAAAAGAGCTGTCCCGCCACCCGGCACCACGCCCTCTTCGAAGGCCGCACGCGAGGCATTGACGGCGTCCTCCACGCGCATCTTGCGCTCCCACTGCTCGGCTTCGGTTACTCCACCAACGCGTATGGTGGCAACGCTTGATACGAAATGCGCCAAACGCTTTGTATATCGCTCACGGTTGAACTCGTAATCGGTGTTCGCAACATAATGGCGCAGCATTGCAACGCGCTCTTCAATAGCCTGCGCGTTACCTTCTCCCCCTTCGATGGTGGTTCGTTCGCTTGTTACCAGAGCGCGCTCTGCGCTTCCCAACTCTTCGCGCGTCACATCGCGCAAGCTCAATCCAGACATCTCGGTAATCGCAACGCCACCCGTTTGCACGGCCAAATCGCTCAAACGCCAGATGCGACCTTCCGCGTATTCGGGCGCCATAACGGCAACCGTGTTCATATCTCCGGCACGGTTGTTGCCCAAAACCACAGCGAGCGCATCGCCTTCAAGGCCATCGCAAACAATAAGACAATCGCGATCGTCCTCAGCCGCACATATGAGCGCAGGAATCACATCGTCGCGATCGGTTATTTTTTGATTGGTGAGAAGGATGTAGGGGCGTTCGAGCTTTGCAACCATATCGTGCTTGTCGGTGACCATGTGCGGAGAAGTGTATCCGCGGTCAAACACAATGCCCTCGGCAAAGTCAAGCTCGGTTTCCCAGCGTTTCGAGTCATCGATATTTACAACGCCCTCAAGACCCGCCTGGAAAACCGCTTTGCCCACGAGGGCACCTAACTCTTTGTCTTGGCACGAGATTGACGCCACGCGCTCTACCTCATCTTGAGTTTGAACAGCTTGGGAGCTATCCCGCAAGCGCTCGATGAGCGCATCGCATAACGTCTGCATCCCACGGCGAATCGCAAGCGGATCGGCGCCCGCTGCAATTTGCCTGAAGGCTCCGTTAAGCAAAGCACGTGTTAGAACAACCGCCGTAGTAGTTCCGTCGCCGGCAGCGGTATTTGCTTGAATTGCGCTTTCCTTGCAAAGCATTGCTCCCATATTTTGCAGTGGATCGCTTAACGCAATGGTTTTCGCAATGGTCACACCGTCGTTGGTGATGAGCACCGGAGCATCGGGAGCGGCGGCGTCGCTATAATCGGCGCCGTAGAGATTTGCCTTTTGAGGCATTGCGACATTGCGATCGCGCGGGCCGAGCGTTACGCTTACCGCATCCGCAAGGGCGTTGATACCATCGATGATGCCTTTTCGCACGTCGCTACCACAATAAGTGGGCATCGGAAATCGCGTCCTTTCGAAAAATGGCCAAGCACGCCCACATAACGCCCAAGGCACCTGCCTGAACCATTTTACCCATAACATACCTATCGCATAAAACGATAAAAGAGGTACCAGAATTTGGGAATCGCGATTTTGTCTATCATTTAGTTCTAAATTTAAGTATTTTCAATTGCGCAATACGGCAAATTATGCTTATGCGAATCTGGTCATCGCTCGGCACAAGAAAAAAGCGGGGAGCTTATCGCTCCCCGCTTTGCAGCTAAACCAATTGGTTCACAACGGCTCGAAAACCTACTCGGCTTTCTCCTCGGTTGCCTCTTCAGCCTCGGCAGCAGCCTCTTCGGCAGCTTCCTCAACCTCAGCCACAGCTTCCTCGGTTGCCTCTTCAACAGCCTCAACGGCTTCCTCGGCAACCTCTTCTGCAGCCTCTTCGGCAACAGGCTCAGCAGCAAGAATCTTCTTGGGCTGAACGCGCTTGGGCTCAGCAGCATGCTTGCCCTTCTTAACCGGCTCGGTGCACAGCTCCATGATTACCATAGGAGCGTTGTCGCCCTTGCGGTAGCCAAGCTTCATGATGCGGGTGTAGCCGCCCTGACGGTCGGCGAACATGCCCTGCTCGACCTTCTCGAACACCTCGCGGACAAGCTCTTTGTCGTTGCCAAGCCAAGCGATGGCAAGACGACGAGAGTGAAGGTCGCCCTTCTTAGCCCAGGTGATGATGCGGTCAACGTCGCCGCGAATCTCTTTAGCACGCGGCTCGGTGGTCTTGATGCGGTCATTGTACAGAAGTGCGCTGACCAGGCTGCGCTTCATGGCACGCGTATGGCTGGAGTCGGTGCCCAGCTTGCGCCCCTTGTAGTTGTGTCTCATAATCCCGTTTCTCCTATTGCTTCAAGTTGAGGCCCATGGAAATGAGTTTGTCTTTCACTTCTTCAATGGACTTCGCACCAAAGTTCCTAATGTTAAGCAGGTCGTTCTCGGAGAATTCAACCAGCTGGCGCACGGCATGGATACCGGCGCGCTTCAAGCAGTTGTAAGAACGCACCGAAAGATCGAGGTCCTCGATTTGCTTGTCAAGCTCAGCGTTGGACTCTTGGTCTTCGGGAGCGAAGATCGAGGGAATCTCGATGTCCTCTTCGCCTTCGGTGTCGCCAAGGGCCATGAACGCGCCCATGTACTGGTTGATGATGTTGACGGCACGCAGCACCGCGTCGGTGGGCGTGATGGAACCGTCGGTTTCAACCTCAAGGACGAGCTTGTCGTAGTCGGTGCGCTGACCAACGCGCGTATTGGTCACGTTCATCGTGCAGCGGCGTACGGGCGAGAACAGCGAATCGACATGGATGATGCCGATGGGATCCTCGGAACGCTTGTTGCGCTCGGCTGAAATGTAGCCGCGCCCAACACCGATGCGGATGGACATGTCGAACTGGCCGCCATCGGCAACCGTGGCGATGACATGCTCGGGGTTGATGAGCGTGAACTCGGTGGGAACATCAAGATCGGCACCGGTTACCGTGCAAGGGCCCTCGACGGACACATGCGCGATAGCCTCTTCAACATCGCTGTTGAGCGCGGAGAAGACCAGGCCCTTCACGTTCAGAACGATGTCGGTGATATCTTCGATGACACCTTCGGCGGTGGTGAACTCATGCTGCACGCCTTCGATTTGGATGGCCATAGCCTTCGCGCCATCGAGGGACGAGAGCAGAACACGACGCAGCGAATTGCCCAGCGTGTTGCCGTAGCCGCGCTCGAGCGGCTCGACGATGAAGCGAGCAACCGTGCTGTTTACTTCTTCCGTTGTAACTGTCGGCCTCATGAACTCTGTCATGTTGTGTGAGCCTCCTTATACCGTGACGCGATTACTTCGAGTAAAGTTCGACGATAAGCTGTTCGTTGATATCCAGGTCGATTTGATCGCGTTTGGGAAGAGCGAGAACGCTGCCCTGCAGCTTCTCGATGTC
>JAZQAV010000203.1:0-28350 GCA_045545435.1 Eggerthellaceae bacterium
GCCCTTGATACCACCGATATGTTCACCAATCGTGACATGAGCCAAGAGGCCGACGTAAGCAACGCGACCAAGATCTCGCTCAGCGACGGCCAGGATGTTTCAATTACCGAAGAGGGCGTTTACGTCATAAGCGGCAGCGCAACCGACGCCACCATCACGGTTAACGTTGCCGACGAAAACGCCAAGGTGCAGCTTGTTTTGGACAACGCAAGCATCACTAACAGCGATTCTCCCGCCATATACGTAATTGCGGCCGATAAAGTGTTTGTTACCACCGCAGCGGGTTCTACCAATACGCTTTCGGTAACGGGCACCTTCGTTGCCGATGGCGAAACCAATACCGATGCGGTTATTTTCTCTAAGGACGACCTGGTTATCAACGGAGGCGGCACGCTGAACATCTCTTCAAGCGACAACGGCATCTCCTGCAAAGACACGCTGAAGATCACGGGCTCCACTTTGAACATCAGCAGCGTATCGGATGGTATTGAGGCCAACGACGGGGTTGCCATAGCAGGCGGCGCCATTGCCATCGACACCCAAAAGGACGGCATCAACGTCGGCGACGAAGACGACTCAACCACCGGATTCTTCTACATGGCCGCCGGTGCCCTTACCGTTAAATCTGGCGACCAGGGCGTTAACGCGCAAACCGTAGCACAGGTAGACGGCGGCAGCCTCACCTTTGATTCGACAGAGGCCATCGAAGCTACGTACGTTCAAATTAACGGCGGCACGCTTGACATTACGGCCAGCGACGACGGTATCAACGCAGCCGTCAACAGCGAGGCCTATGACGTGATTCTGCAAATCACGGGCGGCTCCGTTACCATTAAGATGGCCGCAGGCGACACCGACGCCCTTGACTCCAATGGCAGCATCTTCATCTCGGGCGGCACCGTTGATATCACCGCGCAATCCCCCTTCGACTTTGATGTGAGCGGCTCTATTACCGGCGGCACCGTAACCGTGAACGGATCCAAGGTTACCGAAATGACCAACCAGATGATGGGCGGCGGTGGACCGCAAGGTGCTGGCAGCATGGGACAGCAGGGTGCCGGTGGCATGGCGCAGGGTTCTGGCTCCATGGGTCAGCGCGGCATGCGCTAATACGCCACCCGCCGGCAAGCGAGCAGAATCCCGCTTGCCAAAACGCTTCAACAAGACCCCTTTTCCCCTGGGCAATTCATGTGCAACGCACGCGAATTGCCTTTGTTTCGTTCATTCGTGTTATGGTTTACGGCGGCATTTATAGAGGTATCACTGCGCTGCACAAGCGCGCATCGCAAGCAAAGGACCAGCATGGAAAAAAAGATAAAGATCATTCAGTACACCGACCCGCTGTGCACGTGGTGCTACGGCATGGAGCCCATCTTCCGCAAGGTTGAGTACCTGCTGAAGGACAAGGTGGAGTTCCAGTACATCATGGGTATGCTCGTAGGCGATGTCCACGATATCGTCGGACGCGACGAACACGCAGACGCGCGCTTCACCCAATTCAAGGTGCAGGTGAAAAACGGCATGCTCGAAGCCGCCAAGCGCACGGGTGTTCCCATCGACATCAACTTTTTGGACAAGATGAACGCCGACAACTTCTCGTCGGTACCCATGTGCCTTGCTTACAAGGCCATGCACATTCAAAGCGCCGAATACGCCGAGAAGTTCCTGCGCCGTTTGCGCGAGGCCCGCTATGCTGAGTGCCGCGATGTCTCCAGTATCCAGGGATTGTGCGAGCTTGCCTCCGAGTTCCCCATCGACATCGAGCGCTTCAAGAAAGATATGACCGACGGCACGGCCGATGAGCTGTACTCCGCCGATTTGGTTGCGTGCAGCAAGCATCAGGTGCGCACCTACCCCACCACCAACGTCACCTACGGCAAGCACGAGAAGTCGGCTACGGGCTACTGCGAGTTCGGCTTTTTCCAAAGCGCCATCGCCGACCTTACCGAAGGCGAAATTCAGCTGGAAACGCCGGAATACTCGCTTGAGGCCGCAATCGAGTTCGTTACCACCTATGGTCGCGTTATGGCGCGCGAAATTCAGGTCCTGTTTGACCTGAGCGACACCCAGCTTGAAGAGTGCGTTTCCAACCTGCTCGCGGCAGGCACCTTCGAAAAGGAAGAGCGCGGAACCAGCTATTTCGTAAAGGCGAAAAACCTTGGCTTTTGCGACCCCGTCACCGGCGTCTGCACGCTGTAACCGCAATCAGCTATACATGCGCTGAAAAGGCACTTTGCAACCATCAAAGAACGGCCGCCGATTCATTCGGTGGCCGTTTTGTATGGACCCTAATGCAAGCTGAAGGGCAAAACGTATGCCCTTTAGCCCCTATTGCTCCCGCTGGAAGCCCTGTCACGAATCCAAGAACCCAAGCTGCTGGTCAAAAACATTGAAAAGCATGTCTGCTGAGCATATCGCGACCGCCTGCGACTCATACACATCGGTTGCGCGCGTCAACACCAGCGCAGGAATCACCTTGTATGAAGGACCCAAGATCGTCTGCAGATACGGGGCGTACTTAACCGCCTGATCAAGCTCTCCTGGATCTGGTGCGTTTTTCATCTTGAACTCGAGCGAGAAGGCGCAATCCTGCGTAATTACCAACACGTCGGCATATATGCGCACGTGACGGCCGCACTTTATGCGAACCTCAAACGCTACCTCCCAATTATCGCACGCAAGCGATTCAAACCCCTGTAGGTAGGCAAATAACTCGCGCATGACCTGCTCGGTATCGCGAAACGAATGGTAAAGCCCACGCGTATCGTTGAGGTTGCGGCCGATTCTGCGACAGTTGTCTTCTAGGGTTGTGAGCCACTCCGCCGGCGACGTTTCCAAAAACTCACCGACCGTGCTGTACCAGCCGCAGTACTCCCCCAGGCCAACATGGGGATAACGCTGCTGGATCACCCCGTACCACAGATAGTTTTCATCACGGTAGCAAAGGTCGTGTATGAAAGGCGACGTATACAAGCAACGGTTTACGGCTGAACGATCGACCCCCAACTGAACGGCTATATCACGCGCTTTTACGCCATCGCTTTGGCAGATGAGCGCATACACCCGATCATCAAGGCTATCGTGTTTTGCCATGCTCTTAGTATCCGCTTGCATGTACGTCGCTCTCTCCGCCTAACGCTCGCATCATGGGAAAAGGCGGGCAGAGCGGCCCGACACCCATAGCGCATCTCTTGTATCCGCCAATCTTACCCTTTTTGCCCAAAATTGCACGTCGATTAATCCTGCGAAGAACAATTGCCGCACCGTGTGCACCGCATCGCGCTACAATGAACACTGGCTTTTTCGAAAAGGCGTCTTTTGCTACCGTTCGGGCGCCTTGCCGCTCAAGACGTGTCCACATGCAGTTATCTGCTTCATTGGCACGCACCGTTTCGCCCGCATAACGTCGTTTCTCAGTCGAAAGGACCACCATGCTGCAGCAAATAGCCAACCGCGCAAGCGTTCGCGCCTTCACCACTCAAGCCGTCGAGCACAGCAAAATCGAAGAGCTTCTGAAGGCAGCCATGGCCGCACCCTCCGCCGGCAACCAGCAGCCTTGGGAGTTTTACGTAACCGAAAGCCCCAGCATGCGCGAGCAGCTTGCCGCCTGCTCTCCCTATGCGAAGCCCTGTTTAGCTGCCCCCGTGGTTATTGTCCCCTGCATGAAAACCGCAGACGTGCGCTTTCCCGATTATGCTCCCCAAGATGTATCGGCCGCCATCGAAAACCTGCTCATCGAGTGCGTGAACCAAGACCTTGGCGCGGTTTGGATGGGCATAGCTCCAAGAGAAGATCGCATTGCCGCAGCTCAAGAAGTGCTCAAAACCCCTGCTGGCCTTGTTCCCTTTGCCTTTATAGCCGTTGGCTATCCGGCTACCCACGTGGAAGCGCACGGTCCCCAACGCTTCAGAGAAGATTGCGTCCATTACCTGTAGAGGTTGTTAAGTTTTTTTTAACATAGCATTCCTACCTCAAGTTAGTACTTATTTCGCCCCCTTCCTTTCGCTCATACACTCAAATCACGGAAGAAACCACCGTGGAAAAAACCAGAGCGGAAGGAAGAAACATGGCATCTTCTAAAAAGGCAAAAGTGCTGATTCTTGGTGTCGACGGAATGGATCCTCGCCTCTCCAAAAAACTGATGGACGATGGCAGGATGCCCAATCTGAAGAAGCTCTACGACGCTGGTGCGTGCCGCGAGGATATGCGCTTCTTGGGCAACAACCCCACCATTACCCCGCCGATGTGGACCACCCTTGCAACGGGCGCCTGCGCAAACACGCATGGCATCACCTGCTACTGGGGCCAGCATCCCACGCGCCCCGACTTGCTGGTGTACAACTTCAGCTCCTCGCGCTGCAAGGCCGAGCAGCTGTGGAACGTTACCGCTGAAGCCGGTTACAAAACCTTGGTATGGCACTGGCCGGGCTCCGCATGGCCACGCACCATCGACAGCGAAAACCTGTTCATGGTTGACGGCACCCAGCCTGGCAACGTCAACGTTGGCGTTGCAAAGATCGATGCCGAGAAGTTCGCCATTGCCGACGTCAACATTTCCGAAGTTCGCTTCCAGCCCAGCGTCATCGCCAAAAACGGTGCCGGCTGCGTGCTTGAGGACATTGAAGACGAAATCGCGAATTCCTCCGCAAACGTCGTTGGCGACCTTGCGAAACGCGCTGAGTCCATCGCCAAGCATGGCGGCATGCTGAACATCATGACCACCTACGAAGACGGCGAGGGCGCAATTGAGACCGCAGCCGTAGACGTTTCGAACTCTCCGCTTAAACCGGCATGCCAGTGGGTTAAAGAAGTTCCCGAAGACGCACTGGAGTTTGCCATCGTCGAGAACAAAGGCCTTACCCGCCGCATGGCGCTCGTCCTCAAAAACGATGAAGGCCTCTACGATACCGTTGAGGTTTACAAGAACAAGAAGTCGGAAGAGCCTATTGCACGCGTCACGGGCATCAACAACCCCGTTACCGTCGTTACCGACCTGAGCGTTGGCGAAGAGATGAAGCGCGTCAACCGCATGTACCAGATCATGGAGATCTCCGACACTCGCGTGAGCATGTACATCAGCCCCGCTCTTGACATCGACAACACCGAGATGTTCGACCCCGCGTACCTGCACGACGAAGTGGTTAACAACGTTGGCTACGTGCCCGCCGTTGCAGCCGTGAACGCAAAGCAGGCTCGCTACGTTACCGATTTGATTATCCCCACGTGGCAGGTTTACAACACCTGGCAGGCCGACGCCATCAACCACCTGATTGACGCTCTCGATCTTGACGTGGTGTTCTCGCACCTGCACAACCTGGACACCTTCGGACATCGCTTCATGGCTTACGGCACCCCGCATGACGACGTTGAGCTTGACGTGGATCCCAGCTTCTATCGCGAGTGCTACTACAAGTGCTACGAGGACACCGACGATTACTTCGGTAAGTTCTTGAGCCGCCTCGATGAAGGCTGGACGATTTTCATCGTATCCGACCACGGCCTGATTCTCTCCGAGGACCGTCCCACGCTCATGGGCGATCCGTTCGGCGTAAACGCTGCCGTTATGCAGGAACTTGGTTACACGGTTCTCAAGAAGGACGAGAACGGCAACGACATCAAGGAAATCGACTGGGAGAAAACCACGGCATTGGCTCCGCGCGGCAATATGATTTATCTGAATCTTAAGGGCCGCAACGAGAACGGCATCGTTGATCCCGCTGACAAGTACGATCTGGAAGAGCAGATCATCAGCGACCTGTACAACTACCGCGACGCACGTGGCAAGCGCATCATCTCTCTTGCCGTCAGGAACAAAGAGGCCGAAGCGTTTGGCATGAGCGGCGAAGACTGCGGCGACATCATCTACTTCACTGCAGAAGGCGCCAACCGTGTTCACGGTGACTCGATGTCGACCTTCTTCGGCGTATACGACACCAGCGTCTCCCCGATTTTCGTTGGCTGCGGCAACGGCCTGAAAGAGCAATGCAAGACCGAGCGCGTCATCCGTCAGATTGACTTCGCGCCTACGGTAGCAACCTTGTTGGGCGTCAGGATGCCCGCACAATGCGAAGGCGCCCCGGTATACCAGATTTTCGAAGACTAACCTTTAGCGTTTGCGCATACCGCTCACGTTAACGGCCACGCATGTACCATGCGTGGCCGTTTTCTTGCGCATCTTAAGAGCCGGCTACACGTAGCGTTTTCGAATGTATTCGGACATAAACTGCGCCAAATCACCCATTTCCGCCGGCGCTTCCTTTTTCGAATTAAGCAGCAAGCCTATCTGCACTTCGATGTTTTCGTTAATGGGCACCAAGCGCCTGTTCTCGTGCGGAACAAGGGTTTCGTGGCTCCCAAAGAACTGCGAGAAGGCAAGCGATTCCCTATCGTTTTGCAAAAGGTCGTAGTACACGGCAAAGTCCTTGACCAAACGAACGCGCTCGGGTTCGCCGAACAATTTGATAAGGGGCATTGCAATGGCTTCCGTGGGCCCATATATCAAAATGGGGTGCTTGAGTATGGTCGACATGGAAATTGAATTGTAGCGGCTGATATTAAGGTCGCGGGGAATGCTGCAGTAATAGGCACTTTTTACTATGGGCTTGAACTCAAGCCCATAGTGCTGGCTTAAATCGGGAAGAACGGTTTCGTTGTAACGGTATACCGACGCTATAGCAAGAGACTTCACATTCTTTTGCGCCTTCACCGTTGAAATCAAAGCGCTTGAAGGCATGGTTTCAAGATCTATTTCCGACTGGGGAAACTTAACAGTCAGCTCCGAAATGGCCTTGGCAACCAGCGTGTTGGCAAGGCCTGGCGTGGTGTACACAACGGCTTTCATGCGCGGAAGATACTGGTAACCTTCATTAACATAGTTCACTTTGAGCGCGTCGATGCCCTTCAGAAACGCGGCACCAAGGTCCAGCAACTCACGACCCTTCTCGTTAAGATAGGTGCCGCCACGCGAGCGATCGAACAGCGTCGTTCCAAATTCACGCTCAAGTGCATCAAGCGAAAGTTTGAGCGCTTGCGGAGAAATATGAAGCTCCTGGCTGGCTTTTCGCAAGGAGTGCTTCTCGTCGATTGCCGCCAAATAGCGTATTTGATCGGTGTGCATAAGAACAACGCCCCCTCGTGTCCCACGCAACTCCAAAAAACATTGCTATCAGAATACCCTACAACGCTGTCCCACGGTGTCAAAAGGTTAAAAAAGTTACCCATAAAAAATTGTGCTGCGGCATCAAAACCGCAGCACAATAAGGTATTTTGAATTTTGGTACGCACCAAGTTTGTCTTGGCAATACGCTATGCGAGCATCTCCTTTGCTTGCGCGAGCGCCTCATCAATGCCCGCAGCATCTTTGCCACCGGCCTGTGCCATGGTGGGCTTTCCGCCGCCACCGCCCTTGATGGCCGGTGCTACCGCTTTGATAAGGGCCCCTGCGTTAAATCCCGCAGCAACCGCTTCATCGGTGCCCGCCGCCATAATAATGGGCTTGCCTTCTTTATCGCCGGCCAGCACCACAGCGCCCGGTGCGCTCATGCGCGCACGCAGCACATCCCACGCATTGCGCAACGTGCCGGTTTCGGCACCTTCAATGCGCGCTACAACAGCAGGATAGCCCGCAGCAGTGGTGAACACGCCATCAAGCAACGAGCCAATTTGATCGTTTGCGGCCATCTGCTTGCCGCGCTTGGCCTCTTGCTGGATTTCCTTCAAAGCAGCCGCGTTTGCTGCTGCGCGCTCGGCCACCTCGCGCACAGGAACACGCAGTTCGTTGGCCGCCTTGCGCAGCTCTGCCTCCATGCTGTTCATATACTCAAGCGCCGCATAGCTGCTAACGGCCTCAATACGACGCGTATTGGCAGCCACGCTGCTTTCGGACGTGATCTTAAGGAAGCCGATTTCAGCCGTGTTGGAAACATGGCACCCGCCGCACAGCTCGCGCGAGAAGTCGCCCGCTTCAACAACGCGTACGGTCTCGCCATACTTCTCGCCGAACAGCGCCGTTACACCCGCAGCGCGCGCTTTGTCCAGCGAGGTCTCATAAATATTCATAGGAATGGCGCGCATAATCTGCTCGTTGGCAATGCGCTCCACCTCATGGATTTCCTCCGCGCTAAGCGGCGAGAAATGCGTAAAGTCAAAACGCAAACGGTCGGGGCCTACGTACGAACCGGCCTGGTTCACGTGATCGCCCAGCACCTGGCGCAACGCCGCATGCAGCACATGCGTAGCCGTATGGTTGCGCGTAATGCGCGCGCGACGGTTGGCGTCAACCTTGGCGATTACCTCTTCACCTTCAACAATGGTGCCCTTTTCAACCTTTACGTAATGGCACGTGAGGCCCTTTTCGGGCGCTTTAGTATTGGTTACCGTGCACACAGCATCAGACGTCGAAAGCTTGCCCGTGTCACCTACTTCGCCGCCCATTTCGGCGTAGAAGGGCGTGAGATTAAGGATTACTTCACCCTCATCACCCGCAGAAAGCGAGGCCACACGCTGGCCATCCTTGATAACGGCAACCACCCTGCCGACGGCGTTCGTTTTGCCGTAGCCCACGAACACCGTGGGGCCTTCCTGCTTCAGAATTTCGGCGTGCACGCCGCCAAACGTGCTCCAAGCGGCCTCCGCGTCGTCTTTCGTTGCGGCACGCGCGCGCTCGCGCTGTTCTGCCATGCACACATCGAACTCTTCCTTGTTCACCGTAATGCCGCTTTCGGCGCAAATTTCTTCGGTGAGCTCAATGGGGAACCCGTACGTATCGTGCAGGGTGAAGGCCTTTTGGCCAGAAAGAACGTCGCCTGCGGAAAGGTTCGCAAGCGCCTCGTTCAAATAGCTTTGACCGGTGCGCAGGGTTTTGCCAAAGCGCTCTTCCTCGGAAAGGATTACGCGCTCAACCAGCTCGCGATTGGCGACAAGCTCGGGATAAACCTCACCCATGCGCTCAACGATCTTGCCGAAGTACTGGCCCAAGAATGCGCCGTCAATACCCAGCTCATGACCGTGCATAACCGCGCGACGCAGCAAGCGGCGCAGCACGTAGCCGCGGCCTTCGTTAGAAGGCAGAATGCCGTCAGCGATCATGAAGGAAACGCTGCGGGAGTGATCGGCAATAATGCGCAGGCTCACGTTAATAGCGCCCTGCTCGCCTGTGACAGAGGCCGTATTGGCCGAGCCAACGTATTTTTTGCCGGAGAGCTGCTCGCCCAGGCTGATAAGGTCGCGCAACTCATCGCTTTCGAAGTTGCCCTGCACCCCTTGCATGATGGATGCCATGCGCTCCAGGCCCAGGCCCGTGTCGATATTCTTGGTGGGAAGCGGCGCCAACGTGCCATCTTCTTGGCCGTCGAACTGCGTGAACACCAAATTCCAGTATTCAAGATAGCGGTCGCACTCGCACCCGGGGCCGCAGTCGGGCTTTCCGCAACCAAACTCAGGGCCTTGGTCGTAGTACAGCTCAGAGCACGGACCGCACGGACCGGTGGGGCCGGCACGCCAGAAGTTGTCCTCATCGCCCAAACGCGTGATGTGGCTTTCTTCCACACCCAGGCTTTTCCAGATTTCGATGGTTTCATCGTCGTCTTTGTAGACGGTAAAATACAGCTTCTCTTTGGGAAGGCCCAGCACATCGGTCGAGAACTCCATGGCCCACGCGCACATTTCCTTCTTGAAATACGCGCCGAAGCTGAAGTTGCCCAGCATCTCGAAGAAGCTGAGGTGGCGACCGTCGGTGCCAATAATGTCGATATCGCTGGTGCGCACGCACTTTTGCACGGTGGTGGCACCCACGTAATCGGGGTCGAATTCCTTCACATGCAGGAAGTAGGGCTTGAACTGAACCATGCCGGCACTGGTCAAAAGC
Organism: Eggerthellaceae bacterium; assembly: GCA_045545435.1. Classification (GTDB taxonomy): domain Bacteria; phylum Actinomycetota; class Coriobacteriia; order Coriobacteriales; family Eggerthellaceae; genus UMGS1502. The sequence continues at coordinate 9,866 of JAZQAV010000203.1, forward strand.
AGCGAAGGATCATCGGGGATCAGCGACGATGAAGGCAAGCGCTTGCAGCCCTTTTCCTCGAAAAAGCGGAGGTACTTTTCCCTGATTTCCGCTGATGACATGTACTCCATTTACGTTGCCTCGCTAACTTTTGTTAATTGTGGTCGCTTACAAAAACTGTTTCTTTGAGCCACGTGGCTCTTGCGCTCTCCGTGAGCGCCGCTTAACTGTTGTCGCCGTCGGTTTTCTTGGGCTTGGCAGCACCAATGAACTCGGCTGCCGCCTGCTGCTGTTGCAACTGCTCAAGCGAGTAACCCGTCGCATCCACGATGGGATCGGCAGGCTCATCGGGAGAAATGGGCGCCTTGAAGAACACGCCGTCATCGGCGACAACGCGGCGTCCCGTTCTCTTCTCGAAGTAATAGACGAACACCGATTTCATAACCGCTACCGCGGGGATGGACAGAAGCGCACCCACCAACGCGCCAGCGGTACCGCTCATGGCGCCACCGATGGCGCTGCCAGCCATCAAGGCAATGAACGTAAGCGCTGGATGAATGTCAACCGCATCGCCCATGATACGCGGAGAGATAACCATGTACACAACCTGCTGGATAGCGATGGTGCCCGCAAGGGCAACCAGCGCAACTACGGGGCTCGTGAACAAGCTGGACAAAGCGGCCACGCAGCCGCCAAGCCACGGACCAACCACGGGGATGATGTTGAGCAAACCGGTGGTTAAGGCAAAAGCGGCAGGATTGGGGGTTCCAATAATGGTGAACATGATGCCGCACGCAATGCCGATAATCGCACATTGCACGAGCGTTCCCTTGATGTAACCGCCCATCACGCGCGAAAACGTAGCGTAGAGCATAGCGGCGTCATCGCGGCGGCTTTCCGAGATAAAACGCGATGTTTCGCGGCGCAATGCGGGAAGCTCCATCAGAATCCAGTAGGCAACAACCATCGCGAAGCCAATGGTCATAAACGTATTGCCCAGCGTTGTTCCCGCCGATATCACACTTGACGCGCTTTCGCTTGCAAAGTTGGACGCCAGCGAGGCAAACGAATCCATGAAGTTGCTGAACAGGTTCTTGATCTGGTCGTTCTGAAGGATGTCGATGTGCTCCTCATAGATTTCGTTAACGGCGGCCGAAAGGGAACGCACGAAATCGGGAATGGACGAGATCATGTCCGTGAACTGATCGCTCACGCCAAACGCAGGCGAGAACAACACAACGCCCAGTCCGCCCAACACCACGAACATCATAAGGAAGGCGAGGAACGTTCCCCCGGCACGCGGAACACCATGCCGCTGGAAAAAATCAACCGGCCCCGCCAAAACGAAGCATATGACAACAGTCCAAATGACTATGCCCACCGGAATGGACAGAATGTTGAGCAAGTACGTGAGTACAAAAACCAGTGCGGCAACGCCCACAAGCGTCCACACCTGAACGAAATGTTTTTGCGCCCTAAGAAGCGAAGGGGGAAGACCTTTGTCGGTCTTCTCCCCTGTTATACGATTTGGTTCTGCGTTATCAACGCCTTCACGTTGGTTCATACGTATCCGTGCAACCTCTTTTAACGTTTTTCAGCGGCTTCGGCAACCTCAGCGGCCGCTATCGCAACCTTATCGGCCGCGGAAGCCTCGCTTGCCTGCTCTTCGGCAGCGGGAGCTTTCGCGTGTTTGGGTTCACTTTTCTGCGCAGTGAAGCTTTCCTCCTTGGCTTGCGCCGCAGGAGCAGCCGGCGTCTTGCCCGCTTTTTCCTCAGCGGCACGCAAGTCGCTTAACGCCTTAGCCGCGGCAGCACGCTGCTGTTCAAGCTGCAAAGACTCTCCGCTGGCGGATTTTGGCTTCAAGACGTTGCGGACCTTGGAGGACACGTTGTTCATGAGCTCGATAGGAGCGTTGGTTACGTTGTCAACCGCCTCAACCGCATTGGATGCTGTGTCGGTGATGGACGTAACATCTTCAAGAATTTGGTCAACGCGCATCATCTCAAGGTTGAGCGCATCCACCGTGAGTGAAACCCTATCAAGCAACGGATCAACCTTTGCCACCGCAGGTGCAACGTCGGTGGTCATTTTCTCGACGTTGTTAAGCGTGGGCTCAAGTTGCTTAACGGTTTTATCCACCGTTTCGCGAAGCGAGCGCACTGTTTTGATAATTTCGATCAACAGCACGATAAGGGCAACGCCCACGAGGCTGAAAACGATTCCCAAAATGATGTTCATGTCCATACGGACCTCCTACCAGACGAATCTCGATAAGCCCTGCACAAAAGCAGTCGACAAATCTTCAATGTTCAACTATAGCACGCGGACAATACCGCTCATGGGACAAGCTCTTTTTTAGCTTGCGTTTCCATTCGCGATTCACACGCACAAATAAGAGAACAGGCGCCTGTTGCACCTATGCAACTGCATTGCGACTAATCGTATGCGCGCTCATAAGTCAAGTCTTTATTTCAAGAGCGCACTAGGCTAAAGTCATACTTGATCCCGTTCCCAATGCCTCTTAAAAGCGGTGGACCGACATCTTTTTTTGGGGAGCTCTATATTGCGAGCGAAATGGAGATTCGTACCTGTTGGTACGAAAGCCAGGAAACAAGCTGCGGGCACCCACCTGTTTTAGGTGGGTTCATCCTCTGGCTGGGGGCGGGATTTTCTGCGCCTACCATGCATCGTCATCGATGCTCTCGATGAATTCAAGATCGCTTATTATGCCAAACGTCCTGATAAGCGCCTGGTCCACAAGCTCATCGAGTTCCGCTGCCCCTATCGCATGAGCATCAAACAGCTCAGGTGCGCCTTTTAGTTAGCTTCACTAACACAACGGCTCGCGTGGTGTTGCGCATAATTTGAAGGAATCGTGAAGAAGCAAAATCGTTGAAAGGTTTTCGTTTCTCCAATCGTGTTCAGGGTGAAGCGGACGGGAAACACACCCGAAAAAGCAAGCAACCCCGCCCGCTTCAAAAGCGTACGAGCGCCGCTTATTCGCAGACGGCGCAAAACACGATGGGAGAAACACTATGAGCAAGGAACACAGCAGTACACCCCGACCATTCGCCATGCCGCCTGAAGCGCCTCACAAAAACCTGCGCAGGCGCTTTGGAGCCGCGGCAATTGCGGGCTGCCTGACGCTGTCGATGTGCCCGACGTTGGCACTGGCGCAACCGAACGATTCGAGCGATCCGTTCAACCCGAACAATCAGGCGATGCAAAGCCAGCTGAGTGACAATTTCGGCGCCCCGCAGCAAGGAGGCGAATTCGCCGTCCCGTTCATGCAGCAGCTTGGCGCCATGGGAGGCAATCAGGATATCCCGGGTCTTCCTGGCCAGCAGCCTGGCGAGATGCCTGCCAACATGGGCGGTGAGCAGGGTGCACCCGATCAACAGCCTAGCAAAATGCCCAGCGACATGGGCGGCGAGCAGAACCCCTTTGGCCAGCAACCCGGTGACATTCCCGCCGACACGGGAGCCAACCAAAACGCTCAGGGATTCGAAGGTCAGCAACCTGGTGAGGCGCCCGCCACTGACCAAATGCCCCAAAACCAGCCCGGCCAACTCGGACAGCAAGCCCCCACTGGCCAAGAGCAGCAGGGACAACAGCCTGAAGCCAACCAACAGGGCCAAGCTGGCCAACCAGGTGATAACGGTATGCAGGCGCCTATCATGCCCGAGCAGGTACGCGAAATTGTCGAGCGCATATACGACATATTGAACATCGACAAAGAGGCAAACCCGATCGAGCACATTATGGGAGTACTTGGATATGGCATGCAGCACATAGCACAGGCGCCGAACGCCCTCGGCGGCCATCTTGTGCAGCCTGCACCGATGGAGCAAGGCAACCCAATGGGCCAACCCGACCAGGGTACGCAACCTGCCCCGATGGGGCAACCTGGCCAGAGTTCGCAACCCGGCCAACCCGGCAGCGACCAGCAGGGTCAGCAAGGCCAGCAGCCTGAAAGCGGTCAGCCCGCTCAGCAGGGCAACAACCAACAGGGCGGACAGCCCGAAAGCAGCCAGCCTGGCCAAATGGGTGAACCGGGCGGAAACATGAGCGCCCCAACGTCATTTGACGCCGCTAACACGCCCGATTCCAGCGCGGACGGCGTCTCGTACGAGTCAACCGCCGGTAGCGAGAACGCCGTGCTCGTCGACGGCAAAACACTGACGCTCAGCAACGCAACGGTCACCAAAACCGGAGATACGAGCGGCGAGAACGCCGATTTCTACGGCACGAACGCAGCTATTTTGGCCAATAACGGCGCCAACCTCACCATTACCGACGCAACGGTAACCACCGACGGCACGCATGCCAACGGCGTCTTCAGCTACGGCACAGGCACTTCTGTCTCCATTTCCGACTCCACCATTACCACGAGCGGTAACAACTCGGGCGGCCTTATGACCACGGGCGGAGCATCGCTTACGGCCACTAACATGACCGTCAGCACGTCGGGCAACTCGTCGGCCGCTATCCGAACCGACCGCGGCGGCGGAACCGTTACCGCCACGCAGGGCACGTACGAAACGACTGGCGTGAGCTCGCCGGCCATCTATTCGACCGCCGACATTACCGTCAGCGACGCCACGCTCTCGGCAACGAACTCTGAGGCAGTTGTCATCGAGGGCGGCAATTCCGTGACGCTGAACAACGCCACCGTTACGGGCAGCAACGCCAAGCTCAACGGCCAATCGACCGTGAAAACGAACGTGCTGATCTACCAGTCGATGTCAGGTGACGCTTCTGAAGGCGCCTCCAACTTCACCATGACCGACGGCAGCCTTACCGCGCTCACTGGCTGCATGTTCCACGTGACGAATACGACCACCACGATCGACCTGACGAATGTGGCTCTTACCAACGCCGCCGATAGCAACGATTTCCTTATTGCCACGGCTGACGCTTGGGGCACATCCGGGAAAAACGGCGGTCACGCCACGGTGAACCTGACCTCGCAAACCGTAAACGGCAACATTACCGTTGACAGCGTGTCAAGCGTTGCTTTGAACCTTACGGGCAGCTCGTACACGGGCGCAATTGCCAACGAGGGCACCGTCAACGTCACCATGGATGCTTCCAGCACCTGGACGCTTACTGGCGATAGCTACATCACCTCGCTGAGCGGCGACACGAGCGGCATTAATCTGAACGGTTACACGCTTTACGTTAATGGCGTGGCCTACAACGGGTAAACCGACCACAGTCGTCAGAACGGTTTTGAACAGGGGCGCCCTTCTTGTTCCACTATGAACCAAACAGGAACACGAAGGCGCCCCGCCCTTTCGCACTCACCGCGCGATCGGATGATTGGCGTTCAGCTAGATTTCAGGTGGCATTCCTATAGTGAAACCATGAGGGAAAACGTAGATATAGCACGCACAATTGAAGCGCATTCCAACACGGTACTGCGCATCTGCTCTCTGTATTTTCATGGCCGCCCCGAACGCGACGACGCCTTCCAAGAAACGTTTTTGAAGTATGCGCAATCCGACAAGGTTTTCAGCGATGACGAGCACGTAAAGGCTTGGCTTATAAACGTGGCCAGCAACACGTGCAAAGACATGCTGAAACGGGCTGAGGCCAAAACCGTGCTCCTTAATGAGTTCGAAGACACCGCACAGCCCAGCTGGCAGAACAGCGAAAGCAGTATCGCCGGCAGCCCCGGAGGCGACGGGCGCTTCGAAAAGCTCAACGAAGCGCTGCAGCAACTTGACGACGCATGTAGAATCGCACTGTATTTGAAATATTACGAAGGTTACACGGCTTCCGAAATAGGCGAGCTAACCAATACGCCGGAAAACACCGTGTACACGAACCTCGCACGCGGACGCAAGCAACTGAAGGAGGTGCTCACAAATGACCAACGATGAAAGCAGGGAGCTGAACCACCAAAACGAACTCTTCAGCAACGCCGGTAACGCTGATACTGTCACCAACAAGCTGGAAGCCACCTGCATAGACGACGATTTCAGCGACGACGAGCTGAGCGATTTGTTCTCAACGTTTGACGAGGTGAGCGCCTCTGACGAACTGAAGGCCACAACGCTCGCTGCAATTACAGCATCAGAGGGCGCAACCGATAGCAAGCGCGAAACTTCACCGGACGCCTTGGACAACACTTCCCCGTCCCCTGAAGTGAAGATCATTGCCGGCGGAAAAGCAGCCCGCGCCCGCAAAGCAATCCAGTGGCGCGTTGTGCGCGTGGCAGCAATTGCCGCATGTCTTGTTATGGCGTTAAGCGGCGGGGTCGCGTACGCGCTCCCGGCACAGTACTACGAAGTCGCCCAAGAAGGCAGCACCATCATCCTTGGCGTTAACTGCTTTGGCATGACCGTATCGGTTTCAGCCGACGACGAAGCAGGCAAGCAGATTATCGCGTCGTCGGATCTTCGCAACATGCCCTATGAGGAGTCGCTTTCGCGTGCAGTTGAGCTTATGGTTCAACACGATCCCTACGCGCCAGTAGAGTACGGCCCCCAAGGCGGCGAGCACCAGAGCGTTTCACCAAGCAACATTCCGGGCGACGAACCCGGCGAAGGCGAAGCTGTCCAAGGAAACATGCACGCAGCGCAACCGAACGAAGGCGCCCAACAACCGCAGGGCTCTGACGCGAACAACGATGCAGGACAGCCTCAGGGGGCAGGCGCGAGCGGTGGCGCAGAGCAGCCACAGACCTTGAGCCAAAACCCGAATGACCCCAAAGGCGGCGGCAGCGAACGCTCATCCGTTTCGCGTGACAATTCCTAAAGCGACAAGCTTAGCAAACGTCAGGGCTACCCCACGATGGTGATGCGTCCCCGCGGCTCAGCATATGCCGCAGTCATAACGCCACCCAGTTCATCGGACAGGTAATACTCGAACGCCTGGTAGTCCACATAACCCAGGTACTCCATGCTGCCCTGCACTGCCTGAGCGAACGCATAGTAGGCATCGCCACCCATAGCTATGAAGTCCGACGTGGCCACGACGTAAGACTCTTGCACGGTTTTCGTAGCGTTCCCTTCGTTTGCTCTGGGGTCACTCTGAACCATGACGTAACGTAAGGGTCAAGCGCCAATTTTCGATTGGCAAAAAGATGCACCTCTTCTACAAGTGCTCAGCAATCGGGTGCATCTCCGCCGCAAGCTCGACAACCAGGCATACCCCCTGCAAGCGCCTGACAGTCAAACGCACTCCTCCTGTGGGCGCCAGGCAACCAAGCGCGCTTTTTGCAGCGCTTGCTATTCAATAGATACATAACTCACAAGAAAGGAATTGTTTGAGCTGATAATAAGATTCGTCAAGCTTACTTTTATTTACGAGTTCACGATATTTAATCGTTAGACCTGCGTTTTTTATCTTACCCACTTCACTAATTTTTGTTAGACATAGTTGACAGCTGTAATAACGACCGCTATTATTTGTTAATCACTGCTAACATACGAGGTCACATGCAGTACGGTACCCAGAGCATACGCGCAGCACTGCTGGAAAGCGGCAAGAAGGAGTTTCTCGAACATGGCTTCGAGAAAGCTTCGCTGCGCACCATCTGCCGCAACGCTGGTGTGACCACAGGAGCCTTCTACTCCAACTTCGAAAAGAAGGAAGACCTCTTCTGCGCCTTGGTTGAAGAAGATCTGCGCCTGTACAACCAGACATACGACGGCCTCATGAATCGGCTTATCGATCAAAAATCAACGCAGTTCGATAGTGAAAGCGTGCTCATGTCCTTCATCGTGGAGCATCGCGACCTGTTTAAGCTGCTGTTCGATTGTGCACAAGGCACTCAGTACGAGGACTTCAAGGCTAATCTTTTAGTCAAATTCAAATGCACCTATCAGAATTTCTTCGACGCCTACGGCCCAGGCATGGTAGACCCCGCTGTTACCGACACCATCCTCCGCATGAAATTCGAACAATACTGCACCATGATTTATAGCGATTACAGCCGCGACGAGGTGATGCATATAACACGACGAATACGAGACTTCACCCGAGCAGGGTTTGAAGAACTTCTCAAAACATCTTTCGAAGGCCCGGGATAACCCGGGCCTTTTCAATAACGGAAGAGAATTTTTGTTATCCACAGGTTACTTAGCGCTTGAAAAGCGGCAAACCCGCCAACGTAAAGAAAGGAAAACGTAATGGCAAAGAAAGAAATGACGGCACAGCCCCAAAACGACAAGAAGCTTCGCACAAAAGACCTCATTTACGCAGGCGCCTTCGGTGCCATCTACCTGGTGGTCATGCTTATCATTGTCATGACTTCGGGCATGGTTCCCATCCTCTACATTTGCGCGCCACTCACCGTGGGTATTGTATGCGGCACCATCTACGAGATGTGCGTGCTCAAGGTGCACAAGTTCGGTGCAGCCCTCATCCTGGGCGTGCTGTTCGCCTTGGTATGCTGCAGCACTAATATCGTGGGTGCCATTGCAGCCATCGCGGCGGCCTTGTTGGCAGAACTCATCATTTATTTGGGGAAATACAAATCTAAGAAGCATTACCTGGCATCGTTTGTGGCCTTCAACATCAATATGGCCTGCCCGTACTTGACGCTGTTGCTTGCCTATGACGAGTTCATGCTCCGCGCTGCCGAGTGGTACGGACAAGACTATGCCAATGGCCTGGCTGCAGTTGCCTTCGACGGCGTATGGTTCCTCATCTTGGGGCTCGCAATCTTGGGCGGCATCATCGGCGCAGCTGTCGCCAGCAAGCTCATTGACAAGCACTTTAAGAAGGCAGGGATCCTGTAAGTGGAATTGAATATATACGGAGACGATTCGAAAGCGCTGGTTAGAATCGACCCGCGCACCAAAATGTTCGTCTTCCTCGTCAGCAGCATCCTGAGCATCCATACTTACAGCAGCATGGTCACGCTAGTGATGTACGATACGGCGCTGTGCATCCTCCTAGCGGTATGCGGCAAGAAGGGCACCGCTTTGAAAGCGTTCGTGGCTTTCGCGGTTGCCGCCTACCTGCGGCAATGCATCGCCATGCAGCCCGGTGGCTTCGGCGTTGCTACCACCATCTGCCAAGCACTGATCACCATATTCCTGTACGCCTTTCCTGTGTTCATCTCGTTAATGCTGATTATCCAAACCACACGCATCAGCCAGTTCCTCGCGGCGTTCCAGGCCATGCACCTACCCGCCGGCGCTATTATCCCCGTGGCGGTCATGTTCCGCTTCATCCCCACCGTGCAAGACGAATGGAGCGGCATCCGCAAGGCTATGGCATTTCGCGGCATCGACCTGGACTTCGCCAGCGTAGTGCGCCACCCCATGCACTCCATCGAATACCTGCTGGTACCGCTACTCATCAGCAGCGCCTCGGTTATGGAGGAGCTCGCCGCAGCGGCATTGGCGCGCGGACTCGAAGCCGAACGCAAGCGTACGTCTTATGAGGAAGTGCGCCTAAACTCAGCAGATTACGCCGTGTTCGTAGCGTTCGGCATCATAGCGGCCATCATCCTCTTCGTCGTGTTCTCGGGGGTGAATATCCTGTGATCAAGTTCGACAACGCAAGCTTTCACTACGGCGGCGAAAACGGCACTGGTGAAGGTGTAGACAACATCGATCTGCATATCGCTGAAGGCGAGTGCGTGCTGTTCTGCGGCAAGAGCGGCTGCGGAAAAACAACGTTAACTCGCATGATCAACGGACTTGCCCCGAATTTCTACGAGGGTCTGATGGAAGGCGCTGTCTACGTGGACGGCACCTGCGTAACTACCGCTGAACTGTACGATACCGCCGCCATAGTGGGCAACGTCTTCCAAAATCCGAAAAGCCAATTCTTCAACGTGGACACCACGGGCGAACTGGCCTTCGGCTGCGAGAACCAGGCCATGCCACGGGAAGAGATTCGCGCCCGCGTGGCGAAAGCTCGCAACGACCTAAAACTAGACGCGCTCATGGACCGCAACATCTTCGACCTGTCCGGCGGAGAGAAGCAGCAGATCGCCTGTGGATCGGTGTACGCGACCACACCAAAGGTGTACGTCCTTGACGAACCCTCCAGCAACCTTGACCGCAAAGCCATCCGGCGCCTGCACGACATGCTGGCGAAGGTCAAGGCCCAAGGTGGCACTATCGTGTTGTCCGAACACCGCATCTATTATCTAATGGATCTGGTGGACCGTTTCATTTATCTGGACAACGGCCGCATAGCCGCTGAATACACCACCAACGACTTACGGGCAATGACTGATGACGACCTGAGTGACCTCGGACTGCGCTGCACCAACCTAAAAACGCTGCAGCGTGGTGAAAACGCCCGCCACCATCTGCCCGGCAAAGCAACCCGCAAGCCAAGCGTCGAGGCATTGGACCTGTCCTGCAACCGCGGTGGAACGCAGATTCTGGATATCGACCGCTTCGCCTTGCCCGAAGGCAGCGTGGTGGCCCTCATCGGTGATAACGGTTGCGGCAAATCGACGTTATCCGAAGCGCTTTGCGGGCTCATCGCATCCAGTGGCAGCATAGCCCTGGATGGCACATACCTTTCCGACAAGGCCCGCAATCGCACCTGCTTTCTGGTTATGCAGGACGTTAACCGGCAACTGTTCTCGGACAACGTGCTGGACGAAGTACTGCTGAACTCAACCTCAACCCAAGAAGAGGCTCAAGCCGTTTTAGATAAGCTGGGGCTGGCCGACTGCGCCACCCGTCATCCAGCATCGCTGTCTGGCGGGCAAAAACAGCGCGTAGCCATTGCAAGCGCCCTCTGCGCCGGTAAGGACATCCTGTTCTATGACGAGCCCACCAGCGGTTTGGACCGCAACGGCATGGAGCGGTTTGCCGCACTGTTGGACGACGCTCGAAATCATGTGAAAGCGCAGGTCATCGTTACTCACGATCCCGAACTCATCATGAGGGCCTGCACCCATGTCATGCATATGGACAACGGGCGGGTCACCGGGGTGTACCCGTTGGACGCGGAAGGCGCCAACCGCGTGCGCTACTACTTCACGTCGGAAAGCAGCGACTCCACGAGCCGCAAGCGCGAACGCGTAAGCATGATCGGGAAGATCCTTAGCTACGCGGGCGATCAAAAACGTAACGTTATCAAGGCCGCCACCATGATGACCGTGGGCGCGGTATTCTCGGTCCTTCCCTACCTCATAGTATATAGCCTGGTCACGCGGTCTATTGCAGGTGAAGCTATAACGCTTGGGGGATCGCTTACGCTACTTGCAGGCATTTTAGCCTGCCTGGTGCTGAACGCGGTGCTGTACGTGGGCGGCCTGCAGGTTTCGCATCGGGCGGCGTACATGACGCTTGAGAACCTGCGCTGCTCGCTGCAGGAAAAGCTCGAGGCGCAGCCTTTGGGCAACATCGCCGACATGGGCACGGGCGCGGCGAAAAAATTGTTCGTGGACGACATCGAGTCCATCGAACTTCTGCTAGCCCACATGGTCCCCGAGGGTATAGCGAACCTCGTCGTGCCAGCGGCGGCGCTGCTGGTGATGGCTGCCATAGATTGGCGGTTGTGCCTGCTCACCGTAGTAATGGTGGCTTTCGGCATGAGCGCCACAAGCCAGATGCAGAAAACTGGCGCCGACCGCATGGGCAGCTACTTCGCCTCGACGAAACGCCTGAATAACACTATCATCGAATACGTGAACGGCATGGAGGTCGTCCGCGTGTTCAACCGCTCCCATGAGCACCTGCGCAAGTTCGAGCAGGCGGTGCACGGCTACCGCGATTTCGCGCTGGCCTGGTACAAGGTGTGCTGGCCCTGGATGGCCGTGTACGGCAGCATCTTCTTCACGTGCACCCTGTACACGCTGCCCGTCGGCGCGCTGCTCGTCGTAACGGGGCAACTGACACTGGCAAACTATGTACTGGTGCTATGCATGAGCTTCGGCATTGGGCCGCTGCTCACCCACGTTATGACGTTTGCAAGCGCAATTCCGCAGGTCAACTATAAGATTCAGGCGCTGGAGAAATCCCTTGACCGTCTGCTTTTAAAGACCGGCGAGCGTGACTTCGCAGGCATAGGGCACACCGTCGAGTTCGACAACGTGCATTTCGGCTACGGCAATGACGAGGTGCTCAAGGGCGTATCGTTCACGGCACGAGAGGGCGCCATGACGGCCATCGTTGGCCCCAGCGGCAGCGGTAAAAGCACGACGGCCAAGCTGGTGGCGCACTACTACGACATCGAGAGCGGCGCCATCCGCATCGGCGGCCAGGACATTCGCGATATGAGCCTGAAATGCCTCAACGACCAGGTGTCTTACGTGTCGCAGGAACTGTTCCTGTTCAACAAGAGCATTCTTGAGAACATCCGCATCGGCCGGCCCGACGCCTCCGATGAGGAGGTGCTGGCCGCAGCGAAGGCTGCGCTGTGCGACGAATTCGTGCGCGAGCTGCCGCAGGGCTACCACACCAATGCCGGCGCGGCGGGCGGTAAGCTTTCCGGCGGGCAGCGCCAGCGAATTGCCTTTGCCCGGGCTATCCTGAAAGACGCCCCCATTATCGTTTTGGATGAGGCTACAGCTTTTATCGACCCGGAGAACGCCGCAAAGATGAACGAGGCCGTGGCGCGGCTGGTCCGCAACAAGACCGTGGTAGTCATCGCGCACCGGCTGAGCTCCATCGTGAACGCGAACAAAATCCTAGTGTTCGACGACGGCCAGGTCACGGGCGAAGGCACCCATGCCGAGCTGCTTGAATCCTGCCCCATGTACCGTTCGCTCTGGAATGCATCCGAGCAGGTGGGCGCCTGGACCTTGAAAGAATCCGACGCGGCGGAAAGCGAGGTGGCGGCATGCTAGCGCTCGTTCGTCAAATCATGCGCTTCTGCGGGCCCTACGCGAAACGCATCCGTCTGGCCTGGGTGTTCTCGTTTTTGCGGGCCCTGTGCGCCAATGCGCCCCTGGTGGTGGCGGTGGTGTTGGTGAACCTCATCGTCGAAGGCGATTGCACCGTGGCCACCTGCCTTATTGCGGCGGCAACCATGGTGGCGCTTCTGGTGCTGCAATCCGTATTCCAGCACTCTGCGGACCGCCTGCAATCCACCGCCGGCTACGAGCTATTCGCCGACAAGCGCCTTGAGCTGGCCGAACACCTGCGCCGACTGCCCATGGGCTATTTCAGCGCGGGCAACATGGGGAAGATCAGCTCGATCCTTTCGGCGGACATGGTCTACATCGAAGAGCACTCCATGACGATTCTCGCCGATGTGGCCAGCAACGTATTTGCCCAGTTCATCATCACCGTGTTCCTGTTCGTGCTGCACCCGCTCATCGGCGCTGTGGCGCTGGCTACCGAGCTTGTTGCCGTGGCGGCGGCGCAGCCCATGAACCGCGAGTCCGTGCGCAATTCCGTCAAGCGCCAGCAGGCTATCGAGACCCTGACGGGTTCGCTGCTCGAATACATCGAGGGCCTGCGCATCATCAAGAGCTTCAACCGCACCAGCGAAGGCGCGGCCGACCTGCGCGCCGGCTTCGCCCAGATGACGAGGGCGAACCTCGACTTCGAAGAGGAGCACGCCCCGTGGGAGCGTAGGCTGCAGATCATCTATGCCTGCGGCATAACCGCCCTGGTGGCGGCGTCGGTGTGGCTGTTCGGAACCGGCAGCGTGAGCCTGGGGTCGTTCATCGGTATCCTCATTTTCGCGTTCAGCGTGTTCGCGCCCATCAAGGCGCTATACCGGCTGGATTCCCAGATCACGCTCATGCAGGCCTGCCTGGACCGTCTGCGGTCGGTGTTCGACGAGAAGGTCATCGCTGACGAGGGCACGGCAACGCTCGTAAGCGCCGCGGACGCCCAGGCAACAGGCGTTCCGGAAATCGAATTCGACCAGGTCAGCTTCGCCTACGACGATACCGAGGTGCTGCACGAGGTGTCGTTCGCCGCCGATCGCGGCCAAACCGTGGCGCTGGTGGGCCAAAGCGGATCGGGCAAAACCACGGTGGCAAGCCTGCTTGCACGGTTTTGGGATATATCCGCCGGCTCGATACGCGTGCGCGGCACCGACGTGCGCGAACTGCCGATGGAAACATTGATGGACAGTTTGAGCATGGTTTTCCAACACGTGTACCTGTTCGAGGACACGGTTCGCAACAACATTGCAATGAGCAGGCAGGACGCCACGGATGAGGAGATTCGGGAGGCGGCTCGCAAGGCACGCTGCCTGGATTTCGTGGAGAAGCTGCCTTACGGCTTCGACACTATCATCGGCGAGGGCGGTGCCAGCCTGTCCGGCGGCGAGGCGCAGCGGATTTCCATCGCGCGGTGCATTCTGAAGGATTCGCCCATCATCGTGTTGGACGAGGCCACGGCCAACATCGACGCGGACAACGAAAGCGCCATCCAGCAGGCCATGACCGAGCTCTGCCGCGACAAGACCGCCATTGTGATCGCCCATCGGCTGAACACGGTGATGAACGCCGACAAAATCGTGGTGCTGGATGCGGGCCGCGTGGCCGAAACGGGCACGCCTGCCGAACTGGTTGCTGCAAACGGCCTGTTCGCACGTATGGTTGCGACGGCCGACGCCACCGGCGTCTGGAGCGATTCCGTCGAGAAGGGAGGCTCCCGTGAGTGAAACTGCCTGGAAGCTGCTTGGCCTCGCGGTCATGATTCTGAGCGTGTTCGCGATGCTGTTCTCAGGCGCCGTTCCCGAAGATGCGGCGCTTGCCAGCGCAGCTTTGGCCTGGGGTGGCTTCGTCGCCTTGATAGCCGGCATGGTCCTCTACGTAGCCGCTCGCGAAAAAACCTGATAGAGCAAACGTTGCCCCCGATTGTCTCCGCGCAGACAATCGGGGGCAACCTAAAACACAAAGCCTATCCAAAGCCCTGCCGTACAACAGCTTAAGATTCTGCAGCCTCGTTATAGGGCAAGCGCGTGTAAGGTGCTATGGCTTTCAAAATGGCACCCGTTGTGTCGGCCACATGCGTGGCGTCCTCTATGCCGTAACGCAACGTGCCGCTCACACCAAACTCGGTGACCCCAGTAAGAAACACGTGCGGTTCGCTTACCACTGTCTCGGTTTCAGACGCCGCCTCCAACGCAAGGCGCTCTACCGCGCACACCGATTCGTCCAGATTGCGCCCGTCGGTTGCAATTGAGATGGGCACGCGCGCAACCCCCGCAGGGTCAAGCTTTTCCAGCGTGGTGCCGTTGATGGTTGAGTTGGGAATTACTATCAGGTGGCCGTCAAGGTGTTTGATAACCGTCTGGCGCCAGGTAACGTCCTGCACAACGCCGGTATAAGTCCCCACGCGAATGTTGTCGCCCGGCGCAATAATGCCCGTCAACGACACCTGCAAGCCGCCAATAAGGTTGGAAATGGTGTCGCTGAAGCCCAGCGAGATCGCGATACCGCCAACACCCAAGGCGGCAACCAACGCGTTCACATCTACACCGAAGCACGTTGACAAGGTGATGCTGAGGCCGCACATCCAAACGGCGACGCGCGCGATGTTCAGAAAGATCGAGCTTGACGGCAACGGCACGCCATCGCGGGACATAACGCGCCTGATAACAACGGTTGCAATGCGAGCCACTATTGCTGTTACCACCAACAAGAACACGGCCGTTATCCACTGCTGCAGTCCGTTTGTCGCAGCGAATTCATTGATTGCGCTCAGAAAGTCGCCCATCGTTCATCCTGTAATCTTGGTTATGCCGCAAACGGAAGCGGTTTACTCTACCGTTCCGTACACCTGCCCCCACGCATGTCCGCCAATTGCCGAGTTAAGCTGGTCACACAGACGCTGACGCGTGTAGATGCCCGGGGGCAGCAGGTTTACTATCTCGCGAAGGTCGTCGGGCAAATCGGCAGCCTCGGCGGCCATTACCGCATCAAGGCGCCTCACAGTATCAAGGGGCCCTTTGCCCATGAACAGGCTATCGACCACATCCTGCAGTGCGCCGTAATCTTCGCTGCGTACTGTGTTGCTTCGCATGGCCACCTGCCCCTTCCCTGCCGTTGTTGCGTGCCTTACCTCAGGCGCACGTCAAGGCCGTCGACCGTTGCCGCCAGTGCACCGGTATACGAAGGCGTTGCCGCACCTACCGCGCGCAGGAACTGAACGCCCGCCGCAACCAAATGCGCTGCGGCCGCCACCATCTCGTCGGGACGGTAGTACGGGTTTTCTTCGGTTGCCTCAAACTGACGCGTATTCACGGTGCGCACGTCAAGCTGCACGAGAAGCGGCAGCGAGCACGCACGTGCAGCGCGGCGCGCAAGCGATGCCGCGCGCACGGGACCGCATGCCGTGGTGAAGCCGGCCACGCTGGCGCCGTACTCCTGCATGAGGGCAACCGCTTCCTCAAGCGTTTCGCCGTGCGAAAGCTCGCCTGCCATATCCACGTCAACCGAAGCGAAAATCGGCTTATCGGTTTTTTGAGAGACCCCCATAAGCGCGCACATCAAATCGGCCGTGCGCGTGAAACCGTTCAGGAAAAACGCGTCGAACGTTTCACCCGAAAAAGCATCAACTGCCTGGGCATACTGTTTGCGGTTCTCGTTCAACGACGTTTTTTGCGAAGGATCGAGCGGCAATCCGCACGGGCCAATTTCCACCAGAATGTGCTGTGGTTTGTTCTCGTTGGCCACCATGCAAGCTTCATGGGCCAAACGCGGTGCCTTGTCTTCCATGCGCTTGTGGGCCAAGCGCGCAGTGGTAATGCCCGCAGTTGGAACTACCAGGCATTTAGCACCTGCAAACTGCTCCATTTGCAGCGCATCGTGGATAGATTCGGGCTCCATGGCCATATAGTACTCAAGATCGGCGTCAACATCGACGCCCTGGCGGGCCAAAGCGCCCTCCACCGGCCCAGAAAGAACCAGCATATCCTTGTTGAAACGAAGCGCGATATCGGGCATGACGTACCTCTTAAACTATTTGCCAAGCGACCTTTGATACAAAATGTTGTTGGTTTCAAGCCAGCTTTCCACGGTGCCCGTGTCAAAGCCATCTTCGGGGTCTACCACCAGCGCGTACATTTCTTCTTCGCGCAACACCGCATCAAGCGCGTCGGTGAGCTGAATTTCGCCACCAGCACCGGGCTGAACCGTGGCCAACAGCTCCATTACGCGCGCGGAAAGCAGGTAGCGTCCAAACACCGCCAAATTGGAAGGCGCATCCTCAAGCTTGGGTTTTTCAACCAGCGAGTCAACCTTCCATACGTCACCGCTCACCTGCGCGCCTGCGATAATGCCAAAACGGCTCACCTGGTCGTCAGGCACGGGCATAACAGCAATAACGCTGGCACCGCCATGAGCATCCGAAATCTCCTGCATGCGCGGAAGCATTTTGTTATCGGGAACCAGAACATCGCCCAGCAACACGTAAAACGGCTCGCCGGCCGTTTTCTCATGAGCGCAGTAAATGGCATGGCCCAAACCCAGTGCCTCTTCTTGGTACACATAGCTCACGTTAAGGTTGCCCACGCGCTCAACCTCATCGGCGTATTTGTCTTTGCCGCGAGCACGCAGTGTTGCCACCAGCTGCGGATCGGGTGCGAAATGATCTTCGATGGCCTTCTTGGAGTGGCTGTTGATGATTACCACTTCATCCGCAGCCGAGGCAAGGCCCTCCTCCACCACGTATTGGATGACGGGGCGATCGACCACCAGCAGCATTTCTTTGGGCTGCGCCTTGGTGGCAGGAAGAAAACGAGTGCCGAGACCGGCTGCGGGAATAAGAGCTTTCATGATGTTCCTTTCAGTAGCATAAAGCTTCGCTGCGTGCCATACGCGCGCACCACTGTGGTGCGCGGGAGCGTTGTTTACACCATACCAGGTGACCGCTTGTTGTGTAGCGGGCAGCAAGCCCCTGGTTATTGAACAGTTTTTGCGCTATTGGCCGTTCGTGCTGCGCGCGCTAACAGCCTCTTCGAGCAAGGCGATTTGCGCCTCGGCATTTTTGATGCCCCGCTGCATGATGATAACGTAAACAAGCAGCGCCACCCACACCAAAGCATAAGCGCCAATCAAAAACGGCGCGGAGGGAAGAATGGTGCTGTAAATATCGGCAAGAATGGGATCCATGACGTTTCTCCTTCTTTAACAGACAACTGGTCGTAAAAACATGTACCGTGCATGAACTGATATCGATGATCGCGCTTGCCGGGCTAGCGTCCAAAGACAGCCGCCCCTGCGTGCGCCCTTCTGGCGTTTACGCGCGCCCGTCCTCAAGCTGCTCTTTAAGAGCCGCGACGCGTTCGGTCACGCGCACTTGACGAAAACGCGTGCGGTACAGCGCGAACGCCAAAAGCACCATACCCACCATAATAAGGCCAACCGTAAGGGCCATATCGGGCGTCATGCCTCCCTCGCGCGCTACCACCGGATGCAAGCTTGAGGGGATGAAGCGCGTGATCATCATGCAAATGGGTACGTCGATGAAGGCGATAATCGTGATTACCGATGCGAAAGTTGCACGACGCTCCGGCTCGTCAATGGAGTTGCGCAAGATGAAGCAGGCAAACACGACGAGCATAAGAATGAGATACGTGGTCAAGCGCGGCTCCCACGTCCACCACACGCCCCA
>JAZQAV010000204.1:0-1746 GCA_045545435.1 Eggerthellaceae bacterium
TGTCGGGCGGCCAGCAGCGGCGCGTTGCCTTTGCCGGTGTTTTGGCCATGCAACCAACGGTGCTCATCCTTGACGAGCCCGTTGCCGGCCTTGATCCACGTGCCAAGCAACGCTTCCTTGATCTTTTGGTTGAACTGCACGAAAAACAGGGGCTCACCGTGGTCACCGTGTCGCACAACATGGATGACCTTGCGCTTCTGTGCGATCGCATTGTGGTGCTCAACGAAGGACGCCTGTTCGCCATTGGAACACCCGACAGTGTTTTCGCAGACGAGCAACGCCTTAAAAGCATCGGCCTGGGCGTTCCGCACGCTGCCCATCTGGCCAACCGCCTCGCAGATGCCGGCATGAAGCTTCCCGTGGGCGCCGTACCCACCGTAAACGAGCTCGCGCAAGCAATAGCGGCGCAAGCGACAAGTTGGCAAACAAAAGCATTCCGCGCGGCGAGCAGCCAAGAGAGGCACTAACATGCAGCAAGGTGCCCTGTTCGGCCGATACTGGGAGGCAAACAGCCCTATTCACCGTCTTGACCCGCGAACAAAAATTGCGGGTACGGTGCTGTTGGTAGTTGTTATTTTCTGCGCGGCAAACTTTTACGGCCTTGGCCTTGTCGCCTTGTTCACGCTGGGCGCATTCCTTGTTGCGCAAATCCCGCTGCTGCAAGCACTTCGCTCTATTGCGCCGCTCTCGTTTATCATCATCTTGACGGCACTGTTCAACCTGTTTTACGTACAAGGCGGTGCGGTGCTGGTTGACTGGGGCTGGTGCTCCATTTGCGAGGCGGGCGTCTTGCAGGCCGTTTTCGTGTCGGTGCGCCTCACCCTTTTGCTGCTTTCGGGAAGCCTTCTTACGCTCACCACCACCTCATTGGACATTACCGAAGCTCTTGAACGTTTGCTGACGCCTTTTGCGAAAGTGGGTTTGCCCGCTCATGAGTTCTCGTTGGTGCTGGGAATAGCGCTGCGCTTTTTGCCCCAGTTTGCCGACGAGTTCCGCATTATTAGAGCCGCTCAGCTCACGCGTGGCGCCACGCTTGCCACCAGCCCGGTAAAAGGCGGCATCACCGGCCTCACAAGCCTTTTGGTGCCCCTGTTCGCAAGTGCCTTTCGTCATGCAGACACGCTGTCGGCAGCCATGGATGCACGCTGCTATCATGGCGCCAATGGCCGCACGCGCTTGAATCCGTTGCACTACGAAACGCGCGACGGTATTGCGCTGGTGGCGCTCATCCTGCTGTTCGGGCTTGTTATCGCTTCCAACGTGCTGCTGTAGTACTAAAACAACCTGCAAATGGGTATAATTGCAAAGTTACCCAGAGATAGAGGTTGTTATGAATATGGATGCGTTAGTAGCTATCACCGATACCATCGATACGTACATGTACACGTATTTCCTGGTGTTCCTCCTTATTGGCGCGGGCCTGTATTTCACCATCCGCACCAAAGGAGTGCAGTTCACGCACATCAAAGATATGTTCAAGGTGATCACCGAGAAGAAGCACACGGCGGGGACCAAGAGCGTTTCGTCGTTCCAGGCCATGATGGTGGCCACCGCCAGCCGCGTTGGCACCGGCAACATCGCTGGCGTTGCCACCGCCATTGCCGTCGGTGGCCCGGGAGCCGTGTTCTGGATGTGGATCATGGCCCTTATCAACGGCTCGTCGGCCTTCGTAGAATCGACGCTCGCCCAAATTTGGAAGGTAAAAGGCGACAACGGTGAATTCCGCGGCGGCCCTGCCTACTACAT
>JAZQAV010000205.1:0-12381 GCA_045545435.1 Eggerthellaceae bacterium
CTACTGGGAACTGGAAACGTACACGGGCGTTTATCCGTACATGACGCGTTACGGTGACGAATACGTTGGCCTTCAGGAGCGCGTTAACCGTGCGATAAGCGTGGGTGCCGATGTGTTTGTTTCCATCCACAACAACGCGGCAACGGGCGCCGCTTCTGGCTCGGAGGTTTGGGTGCCCAACGGCAGCAGCTATCTGTACAACGAAACCCACGTAGTGGGCGAGCAGCTGGGATGGAAAATCCTCGATCAAATAACCAGGCTGGGCCTTCCCAATCGCGGAGTGAAAACGCGTGATTGCACCAACGGTGCGCTTTATGCCGATGGCAGCCTTGAAGACTACTACACGGTAATTGCTTCTTCTCGTGAAGCGGGCATTCCGGGAATCATCGTTGAGCACGCATTCATCGACAACGCGGGCGATGCTTCCAAGCTTGCCGACGATTCGTTCTTGCGCCAGCTTGGTCAAGGGGACGCGACGGGTATCGCGCGCCAGTACAGCTTGGCTAAAAACGATTACGCGTACGCAAATGCCTTGGTGCAGACTACAGGCCACACCTCAGATATTGGTTGGCTTACTCCTGTTTACGACGGCAAGGTAATTGGCACGACGGGCAAATGCCGCGGTCTTGAGGCATTCCAGGCATCTGTGGTGAATGCTGCGGCGACCCAAGGCGGCCTTACGTATCGTGCGTATGTGGGCTCAGCTTGGCAAGACTGGGTAAGTGACGGCGCTACTGCCGGCACCACGGGGCTTGGTACGGCTCTTCAGGCCATTCAGATGAAACTTACCGGCGAAGCGGCGAACAACTACGACGTGTACTATCGCGTGCACGTTGCGAACATCGGTTGGCTCGGTTGGGCGAAAAATGGTGCCTCAGCTGGCTCTATTGGCTATAACTACAACGCAGAGGCCATCGAGATCGCCGTTGTGGCAAAGGGCGCAGCGGCACCTGGCGACACCTCCACGCCGTTCACGCAGAAAACGGTACCCGCAGGAACGTCTTCGGTGACGTATGCCGCGCATGTGGCAAACGTGGGAACGCAGCATGCGGTGAGCGACGGCGCTGTAGCTGGTACGGTGGGCTCTTCCAACGCGATAGAAGCGCTCAAGATTTCGCTTCAGGGCACCGCTTCTGGCTCAATTGAGTACAACATGCATTGCGCAGACATCGGGTGGCAAGGATGGCGCTCGAATGGCGTGTGGGCCGGAACAACCGGTGAGGCTCGCCACACGGAAGCCATCCAAATTAGACTCACCGGTGATGCGGGTGAACTCTACGATGTGTACTATCGTGCCCACTGCCAGGATTTTGGCTGGCTCGACTGGGCTAAAAACGGTGAAGTTGCCGGCAGCGTTGGCCTTAACAAGCAAATGGAAGCAATACAGATCCAACTGGTTGCCAAGGGATCTCCCGCTCCTGGTAGCACCGACTATCCAAACCGCATGTCGCTTGTTGGGTATAGGGCCCATGTATCGAATATCGGTTGGCAAGATTATGTCTTAAACGGTGCCACGGCTGGCACTACGGGCGAATGTCAGGCAGTTGAGGCCTTCTCGATGTATTTGCCCACGCAACCTCACGATGGTTCGATAAGGTATAAAGCCCACGTTGCCGAAATTGGTTGGCAGGACTGGGTAAGTGCTTGGCAAACAGCGGGCACAACCGGGTACGGGCTTCCGATACAGGCTGTTCAAATAGAGCTTACCGGTGATATGGCCACCTATTACGACGTGTATTATCGCGCGCACTGCGAAGACTATGGTTGGCTCGACTGGGCTAAAAACGGCGAAATCGCCGGCACCGTTGGCTGCAACAAGCGCATGGAGGCCTTTGAGGTTGTCATGGTAAAGAAGGGCGCTTCGGCTCCAGGTGCCACGACCAATACGTTCTATGAAAACATAAGGACGTATCCTACGGTGGCCGCTCCAGCGTCGGTAAGCGCCATCATGGGGGCGTCTTTGGCGACGGCCGATCAAATGGTTGCTTTTTACAACGCTATGCGCAAGGTGTATCCCTCAAGCGTGTACGCCAGCAAGGGGGCTCCCACCATTCAGGATTACTGCCGATTGGTGGTTGAAGAAGCCCGTGCCGAAGGGGTGCGCGCCGAAGTTTTGTTCTGCCAGGCTATGTATGAAACGGGCTGGCTGCAATTCGGCGGCAGCGTGCAGCCGTATCAGTGCAATTTCGGCGGACTGGGCGCAACGGGTCCCACGGTTGGCGGCGCGGTGTTTTCTGACGTGAGAATGGGATTGCGTGCTCAGGCGCAGCATCTGAAGGCATACGCCTCAACCGAGGCGCTGAACAACCCCTGCGTTGACCCGCGATTCAATTTGGTCTCTCGCGGTGTGGCCCCGAACCTGGAGAATTTGAACGGTCGATGGGCTGTGCCCGGAGACGGCTATGGTGAGCGTATACTGGGTTTGATAACAATGCTGCTTGGTTATTGATGCGGCAACCATAGTTCAAGTGATTAGTTGACGCGTGCCGCAAGGCAAAGGCGCTTGCACGACCGTTGCAATGCGCAATGTGTGCGCGTGGGATAAACGCAGGGGATATATGGAGCTAAGCTTTACAAAACGAACGGCTTTCCTGGTGTTTTGGGATATTGCCGCAACGTTTCTTGCCTACTGGCTGGGGTCGGTTCTAACGGGTCAAGTTGGCGAACTGTTTGCTTCCAACGAAATTTATTTCATTTTGGGCATCGCGGTCGTTATTAACCTACTCACGTACACGGTTTTCCAGCTGTACAACAACCTGTGGGAATACGCTTCAACCGACGACATGCTGCGCATCGTGGTAGGCGTGTGTTTGGGCGTGCTGGTGACGGCCGTGTTCCTGTGGATCATCCAACAACGCGTTCCCATCAGGGTTTTCTTTGCCGCTATGATTTTGCAGGTATTCTTGGTTGGCGGCGTGCGCATGCTGTTCAGGATCGTGCGCAACAAGCGTCGTGAACTGTCGATTCCCGACCACGATATCGACCGTCCGCGCACGTTGGTGGTGGGCGCTGGTGAAACCGGCAGCTTGGCCATCAAGCGCATGGTTTCCAAAGACCCCAACATGGCAGGTGACCCCATCCTGGCCGTTGACGACGATGCCGCAAAGCAGAAGCAGCGCATCCATGGCGTGCGCGTTTTGGGAACCAGCGAAGACATCCCCGAGCTGGTTTCTCGCTTCGACATCGAACAAATTGTTGTGGCTATTCCGTCCGCATCTCTTGAGGATCGCAAGCGCATTTACGGCATATGCACCAAAACAAACTGTCGCCTGCGCACGCTTCCCAATGTGCGCGAGCTTACGGTAGATGAGATTGAAGACATTCACCTGCGTGAGGTTGACGTGGCCGACCTGCTGGGCCGCGAGGAAATTGTCCTTAACACGCGTTTGGTGTGCGGCTATATTTCCGATAAAACGGTGCTGGTAACGGGTGGTGCGGGCTCAATTGGTTCCGAGCTATGCCGCCAGATGGCAACGGTGGCCCCGCGCCGCATTGTTATCTACGACATGTGGGAAAACGACGCGTACCTGCTCAAGCACGAAATCGAGCGCGAATACGACGACATCGACGTCTGTGTCGAAATTGGCAGCGTGTGCCAAGAGGATCGCCTTCGCGACGTGTTTGAGAAGTACCTGCCCGATGCGGTGTTCCATGCGGCTGCCCACAAGCACGTTCCGCTGATGGAAATTTGCCCGCGTGAGGCCATTCGCAACAACGTGTTCGGTACGCTGAATACGGTGCGTCTGTCGGATGAGTACGGCGTTAAGCGCTTCATTTTCATCTCCACCGACAAGGCGGTTAACCCCACGTCGGTTATGGGCGCCACCAAGCGCATGGGCGAGATGATCATTCAGCACTATGCGCAGGAGTCGCAAACGGTGTTCGCTGCCGTGCGCTTTGGCAACGTGCTGGGCTCCAACGGCAGCGTTATCCCCATCTTCAAACGTCAGATTGCCGAAGGCGGCCCGGTAACGGTAACCCATCCCGATATCGTGCGTTTCTTCATGACCATCCCCGAAGCCTCGCGCTTGGTTATTCAGGCGGGCGGCATGGCCGAAGGTGGCGAGATCTTCATTCTTGACATGGGCGACCCGGTAAAAATCGTCGACCTTGCCAAGAGCATGATCACGCTTTCGGGCCTTCGCGTTGACACCGATATCAAAATTGAGTACACCGGCCTGCGACCTGGTGAAAAAATGTACGAAGAGCTTCTTATGAACGAGGAGAACACGCTGCCCACCAAGATGAAGGGCATCATGATTTCCACAGGCAAAGAAGTGAGCTTCGAAGAGGTTGATGCCAAGCTTCTGTATTTGCAGGCGGCGCTGGACAAAAGCGACAAGGAAGCTCGCGAAACGCTTCAGAAGGTGGTACCAACCTACAATCCGCCTGAGAACGTGAAAGAACTGCTGGGGTAGGGCACGGTTCGAAACAAAGCAGCTGCCCCTACGCGATGGATGCTTAGGTTCGATTAAGGTAAGGCTCGTTTGACTGCGGTGGCTGGCGTGCCACGCGCGCAAGTGCGACAAAAAGGAGATAGTTGAAGTTATGAGCAAGTACGATTACCTGGTTGTGGGCGCTGGTCTTACGGGCGCGGTGTTCGCGCATGAGGCGCGCAAAGTGGGCAAGAGCTGCCTTGTTATCGATAGGCGCGATCACATCGCGGGCAATGTGTATACCGAAAAAGTTGAGGGCATCAATGT
Source organism: Eggerthellaceae bacterium (assembly GCA_045545435.1). Lineage (GTDB taxonomy): Bacteria > Actinomycetota > Coriobacteriia > Coriobacteriales > Eggerthellaceae > UMGS1502. Next base: position 4,704 of record JAZQAV010000205.1, read on the forward strand.
GCACAAGTACGGTGCCCATATCTTCCATACGTCGCTTAAAAACGTGTGGGACTACGTGAATCAGTTCGCCGAGTTCAACAACTATGTCAACAGCCCCATTGCCTATTACAAGGGCGAAACGTACAACATGCCCTTCAACATGAACACGTTCTCGAAGATGTGGGGCGTGGTAACGCCTGCTGAGGCCAAGGCGAAGATTCAGGAGCAGATTGACGCCGAGGGCATCGGCGAGCCGCAAAACCTTGAGGAGCAGGCGCTTTCGCTGGTGGGTCGTGACATTTTTGAGAAGCTGGTGAAAGGCTACACCGAAAAGCAGTGGGGCCGCGATTGCAAAGATTTGCCCGCCTCCATCATCAAACGCCTTCCGTGCCGCTTCACGTACGACAACAACTACTTCAACGATCGTTTCCAGGGCATTCCCATGGGCGGCTACACCAAGATGGTTGCCAACATGCTCGAGGGCGTTGACGTGCGCTTGGGTGTTGAATACAAGGACCTTATCGCGCAAGAGCCCGATATTGCCGACCGCGTGATTTACTGCGGTCCCATTGATGCATTCTACGACTTCAAGCTGGGCCAACTTGAGTACCGCAGCTTGCGTTTCGAAAGCGAACTGCTTGATGAAGAGAACCATCAGGGCGTTGCCGTGGTGAACTACAATGAGCGCGAAGTGCCGTGGACGCGCATTATCGAGCACAAGCACTTTGAGTTCGGCTGCGACGAAGAGGGCAATCCGCTGCCCAAGACCGTTATCACGCGCGAGTATCCGGCCAACTGGGCACCTGGTGACGAGCCGTATTATCCCATCAACGACGAGCGCAACAGCACGCTGTACGCACAGTATGCCGAGCTTGCCAAACAGGAGGGCAAGGTTGTGTTCGCGGGCCGTTTGGGCGGTTACAAGTATTACGACATGGACAAGGCCATTGCTGCCGCGTTTGACGTGGTAGAGGTCGAGCTGGGCGTAAGGCTGTAGCCGCACGTACCGGTGCGGCTGCGCGTAGGGTTGTAGCTGCGCGTGAGGCAACTGCGCGCAAGGCTGCGGCTGTGCGTGAAGTTGCGGCTGCGCATCGCGGGTTTATCGTGAGTAATCAGGCGGGCATTGTGCCCGCCTTTTTGTTGTGTGGCCTTGCGAATGGTGCACGCGCAGGAACGCAACGCCATAGCCGCACAACCAAAAGGCCCAGCGTCACGTAGTCATGTCGCTGGGACCTTGCTATGTGGGTCACATAATCGTGCCGCGGAGCTCTACGATGGGCGCGCAATCGTTCCGATGGGGCCCTACGATGCGTTCAGACGTCCGGTGTTACGAAAGACCGTGGTGAATGACGCTGCGCTGAAGGTGGGGGCTTGTGAAGGGATCTCCGTCCACAAAAGGCACGGGCCAGCGCTCTATGAAGTGCGCATGTTCCTTCTTCCAACGGATGAGCTTGCTTTTGTCAACAAGCTCCCTGCCGCGCGACGTGAATTCGTAATGGTACACCAACGCGTGTGGCGTGAACACAACGCGGTAGCCGGCTTCGGTTATCCGCATGCAAAAATCCACATCGTTGAAGCCCACGGCGAACTCTTCGTCATAGCCGCCAACTTCATTAAACACGCGAGCACTTACCAGCTGGCATGCTCCCGAAACGGCAACAAAGTTCCCCGCGTTCACGTTGCGTTTTTGGTAGCCTTCTTTAGACACAGAGAGATTTTGGTTCACGAGGGCAACGGCGCCAAACGGGTCTATTGCCATGCCCGAATGCTGGACAAGCCCATCGCGGAACAGCAGTTTGGGCCCCACCACTCCCACGTCGGGGCGCTGCAGGTAGCCAAGCATTTCCTCGATAAAGTCCTCTGAGATAATCTTGGTGTCGTTGTTCAAGAACAGGTAGTAATCGCCTGTTGACTTGCTTGCGCCAAAATTGATGATCTTTGAGTAATTGAATTCTGCCGGCCAATACTCAACGCGCACGCGGTTGTCCTTTGCCCGAATGGCATCGTAATACGCAAATGTGCTTTCTTCGATGCTGTTGTTTTCGATGATAACAATTTCGTAATTGTCGTAGGTGGCCTTGTCCAGAATCGAATTGATGCACGGTTCCAGCACGTCAATATGGTCTTTGCTGGGGATGATGATGCTTACTTTCGGATGAGGTCGGGGAAGGTGGTACTTCACGCGGAAGTTGCCGGTGAATGCGCCATCGGTTACTTCGCAGGTTATTCCTTTTGCCGCGAAATGGCTCATAAGGGCATCCTTGCAGCGCTCATGTGACGCCGTGTCGTTGGCCGTAGCCTGCTCAGGCGCGCAAGCGTGGTAAAGCACGTGCGGGACGTGGTAGAACGCCGCATTCTGGGTGAGTGCGTGCAGCACGAGTGCATATCCATCGCAGGCGGTAAAAGAGATATCGTCGAAACCCTGGTGCGCTATGATGCGGCGGTCAAGGGCCAGCGCGTGTCCCACGCAGTTGAAACAGTAGAGCAAATCGACATTAAGCTGCGTTTTGAACTGCGGTTTCACATGGCGCGCGTCATCGGCTATCGTGTCTTCGTCGCAGTAGAGGACGCACGGTTCGGTAACGTTTTGGAGCGCCTTTGCGTATTGGTAAAGCGCGTCGGGATCGAGTTCGTCTCCGCTGTTCACCAGCATTACGAAGTTGTTGCTGCATGAATCGACGATCTGCTGGTAGTTCGTGAAGGTCAGCGCGTTCGGTGCGAGCGCGCGGGGGTCACCCGAGGCGGTTTCGCCTGCATTGGCAATGCGCCAATGGGCGTAGGTTTGCTGCTTAAGAGAGTCAATTGTGCGAGCTATTGCCGCTTCGCTGACGGCGCCGACGAGCAAAATGTCGAAGGTGGGCTCGGTTTTTAAGTGAGCGTTCCGCAAAAGGGCAAGAGCTGCGTCCGACGTTTTGTGGTTGTGGAACCATTGGTCGTAAATGGGCTGTTCATCGGCTGATTTTAGGGCATTTTCGGTATCGGTTTTCAGCTGTGCGGCGCGCTCTTCGCACATGCTCGCGAAGCCGCTTTCAACGTGAGAGGCGGCGGGTGTTGGATTGCATGCGGTTGTGCCGGGTGTGTGGCCTTCTGCGGCCGCGCAGGGTGTGTGGCCGTTCGCGGCGTCGTCGGCCCCCGGGGCGGCTGCGGCTGCGCGCGCCTTTTCGTCGCTCGCGACAATGATAAAGTTGTTAACGCCGTCTTCCAAAATCAGCGAATAGTACGCGCGGTTCTCGCACAGCGGCTCATCAGGCGATCCTTGCTGCAGCTCGAAGGGAAGCGGGGTCTTGTCCATAGGCGCCCCGGTTCGGTCGAAAAGCGTTACAGACGGGGCATGGTCGGACTGTCCGATCCATTTCACGTAAAACCGCCAGACCGCCTCGTTTTCCTTCTCGAAACGATGCGTGAAAACAATCTGATAGTGATCGAAAAACTTGTCCTGTTCGAAATCGCGTATGGTCGCGCAGCCCTCTTTTTGCGTACGGTAATTGATGCGAGACATCCACTTTATTTTTTCGGAGGTAAGGTAAAGCGCCAATTTGCTTTCGGTGTTGTTGTCCAAGTGGAACACAAGCGACAGTTTTTCGGCTTCGACCAGCGGCGCTTCTAAAACCCAGTACTGCTCAAGGCCGGTTTGCTGAGCGTCAAGAGGGTAGGCGCACGAGGGAATGGGGCGCTCGCCGGCAAAGGCGGAGCAGCAAAGTTTCTGGAAAGGAGATGCCGCTTTTATGTGGAGCTTGCTGTAGAACTTGCCGTCGCCCCTGCACAACAGCTGGTTGTGAATTTCAAATGGCTTGGGTGCTGCGTTGCGCTTCTCTTTGTTGGTCATGCTGCCTCGTGTTCTCTATGGCTTTTGCGGTCGTAAACGCAAACCGCGAAGTTTCTTGCACCGGCACTTGCGCACGTGTTACGCACGCGCTGGCGCAGCGTACAAATGGCGTCGCGCGAAGGCCCAGCATCGAGCGACATTCAACAGCGGGCGATACGAAACATCGCGCACGGCGTTCAACAGTGGGCGACGCTCAGCGCCGCGCGCCGCTATTTGTTGGAACGCTCGTAATGGTCCAGGCGATCAAGTGCAATTTGCTGGGAGAGCTCTTTCACCTTTGTTTCGAGCTCTGAGACGGTTCGGCTCGAATGATAGCTTTTCATCAGCAGCACAAAGATGAAGAACAGGAAAACAAAGTTCACGGGTGCTTGGAAACCCATTACTTCCGAAAGGGCTGATCCAATTTGCGGGAAAATCGCCAGCAAAAGGATAAGCAATGTGAGGAGCGCCCAAAAGAGGGTGTCCTCGATCTGCATTTTGGACTTTTTGATGCTGCGCAGCATGAACGCCGCCATGGCAACTGCTGAAACGATGAGCACTACGCGAAGAGCAACTGACATTTCAACCGCCTATCTAACTGTTTCGCGAATTGAGAGGTGCAGGCGCACATCGATTGGTAAGCGCCTTGAAATGTACGACGAAGCGAGCGAATCGCATGCTGCCGATGCGCCCTTGAAGTGTGCATAGGTTGTACATGGATTAAGGTTACGCTTGTTCATTCGTGCACCCTTCAAACTCTTACCTGAAGAACTGAACAAGCAGAACCGAAACCGCCATGCGCGTCATGTACAGCGCGGACGACTTCAGGTTGAGGTAGCTTTCCCCGGCGATGCGCTCGTCCATGCTCACCTGCACTTCGGACACGCTCACGCCTTTCTTGCGCATAAGATAGGCGAGGGTGTCGGGCTCGGGGCCCAGGTTTGGACCGGTGGTGAGCATCTTGATCACACGCTTGCTGTAGCAGCGCATTCCCGACGTGGGGTCGTTGATTGACTTGCCGGTTGTGAGCTTTATCATGAACGAGATAAGGTTGCTGCCGAACATGCGCAGCGTATGGGGCTTTTCTTCGGTAACAAAGCGCGATCCGATGCTGATGTCGCAATGATCAAGCGCTTTCACCAGGTCGTCAAGGTATTCCGGGCGATGCTGACCGTCGGCGTCAAACTGAATCGCGCAGTCGTAGTTGTGCGAGGCCGCATACTTGATGCCAGCTTGGAATGCCCCTGCAAGTCCCAGGTTAATGGGCAGGTCAAGGAAGCGATAATGGTTGGCACGGCAGATGTCGGGAGTGTTGTCGCGTGAGCCGTCGTTGACGATAACGTAATCGTAGTTTGGGTAGTTCTCGATAACGTTGTTGACAACACGCTCGAGATTCTCAGCTTCATTATAAGCAGGAATTATAAGAAGCGCTCGCATAACCATCCTTTAAAACATACTTAACTGTGCGATCGTCCTGCGCGTTTGTTCCGCTGTGAGTGTTCGATGCCGGCGAACGTCTGCGTGGCCACCCTATGCAGGCGGGCTCTGGCGTGGCAACCCCTACAGACTGGCTCTGGCGTGGGCAACCCCTACAGACTGGCTCTGGCGTGGCCGTTTGCCCAGCCTGAAGGCTGCCATGCGGAACAACTTTACAAGGCTCGCACCCTGTTGCCACAGTATAGCGCATTGCTTTGCGTAGCGCCCCTAAGAGAGTTTCGAAGGTTTCCGAATTGAGGATTCGCATCGTTGTGGCAATCGCTTATCGGTGGTGCCGTTGTGCCAGCTCAGAACGAAAGCGGTTCGCGGGTTCGCTGCTGTCGGAAACCGCCTTCGTGCGTGGAAATCGCTGTCGAAAGCGCCTTCATGCACGGAGTCCCGGTCCGCGGGTGTCTGAAAACGTCTTCGTGCTACCATCTACTTCGGAAATGTCAGAAAACGCCTTCGTGCTACCATCTATCTCGGAAGTGTCAGAAAACGCCTTCGTGCACGATGTTGAAGAAATCTGACCTGGGCTTTTGCTGATTCGTTCGTGCACGGAGGCTCTTTCGCGCCAGTTTTGCCGTGCATGAAGGCTGTTTCGTGCATTTTTGAGCTTCCGTTGTCAGAAAAGGCCCCGTGCACGGAAATCGCTGTCGGAAAACGGCTTCATGCACGGAATCCCGGTTCGCGTGTGTCGGAAAAGGCCTCCATGCACGGAATCCCGGTTCGCAGTTGTCAGAAAAGGTCTTCATGCACGGACGCAGAGAAACCTCGGCGGTCGTTCTGCGAAATCCTTCAATCAAGCATTCAGGCCAAGACTTCTTCTGAGCTCAAGGTATTTATTGTGCCATGTATTTGTTGGGCGGAACCGGATCTTCATTCGTTTGGCGAGCAAATGCGCGAATTGAATCGCCCTTTCTGGATTCCAAAGAATGTCCTTGCCGATAGGGAAGATATCCCAGCCGAGTGCTTTAAGTTCATTCCGACGTCTTTTGTCTTTTTCAGGGTTATCGTGAAACAGCTGCCCGTCGTACTCGACGCCAACGTGCATTTCGATGTTCGCGATATCAATCGAGTAGTTTGATTGATTAGCGAAAGGAGCGAAGCTTTTGGGGGTGACGTCGTGGTTTAAATGATCGAACGGTAACCCAAAACCGCCACGTCGTGTGGGGATGGTAAGGAGCAGAAAGAGCTGCGTTTCGGCAGGAGACCCCGAATTGCCCTTGACCCACTCGAGTGCTTGAAGGGCTTTTCCGCAGCCGCGAACATGGTTGAATGAACCGCAATATTTTCGAAGTCGGGAAGGCGTTGTGATAAAAGCACTGCGCTGCGGGTAACTATCCGCAAGCTCGTCTATGTAGTATCGTCCGCACAAATTGGTTCCAATTGCTGCCAGCTCGTACAGATTAGAGAACTCGGCCATGCGGAGATACACCAATTCCGGTGAAGCTAAATAAAGCCCAGAGCGAAGCTTTATCAGAGAGTGAACAGGTACGTATGTGCTGTTAGATAGCTCTAATGGCGCGTATCTGCAGGTGACATCGTTGGAAAACCTTCGATTTGCGCCTGGTGGTACGAGGAGGGTTATTGGCTTTTCGCCGTAGAGTGCGTTTTCGGTGTTGAACATACGCAGCTCGGCAATTGTTCCATCGCAGTTTGCGAAAGGGTTTCCTGTAATCGGCGGTTTCGCAAGCAGGGCGCTCCAGTCGCGATGCATAAGCGCATGCAGCGCGCTTTGGTCTCCGATAATTATGTCTCTTGCTGTCTCCATGGAGCAGTATGTTAGCGAGTAATTACAACAGCCATAAAACCGTTTCCCAACGAAAAAGTGGCATGTTTCCCAACGAAAAGGAGCATGTTTCCCAACGAAAAGTGGTACGTTTTCCAACGAAAAAGAGCACGTTTTTCGCAGGAATTTGAGCGCCTTTATAACGTGGTTCAAACAGTTTTTGCGCAGCGTTTGAGAAGCAATTCAACAGTATCAAATTCCTTTGTGCCTAAAGATGATTTCTATTGTTGGAAAAGACGTAAATATAACGTATGATGCGATTGCGCTATTTGGGTCTGACCGTTGGTTTTGATTGGTTTGCGGCTTTGTTTTTTTGTGCTGCCAAAAGCCGACCTGCGAAAGCTTTCTCGAATCGCGCCCAGGTCACAACGGTACTTCGTTGATTGACTGGTAAGTGCAGACAAAATAGGCATCGGTGGAGCTTCAAGGGGTAGTTCGTTATGCTCACTAAACAGGAATTCGCTGTTCTGACGGCGTTGCTGTATAACAAAATCGGGACTCAGCGCGAGCTTGCGCAGAAGGCCGAAATATCGCTGGGCGCGGTGAATGCGGCCATCGGCTCGCTGCGTGAAAACGGCTACATAACCGCAGGTGGCGCTGCCGCCGCGGGTGTCGCCGCTGCCGCC
>JAZQAV010000206.1:0-4770 GCA_045545435.1 Eggerthellaceae bacterium
TGAACAGGGCAAAGAAGTTGGCAGCTTGGCCCGACGACGTAAGCATGGCCGCCGTGCCGCCTTCAAGCTCGCAGATTTTGGCGGCTACGGCGTCGTGGGGTGGGTTGGCCAGGCGGGTGTAGAAATACCCGGATTCCTCAAGGTCGAACAGGCGCCCCATACGCTCGCCAGTTGCATAGCGCCACGTGGTGTTTTGATAAATGGGTACCTGGCGCGGTTCAGCATCGCCGGGATGCCATCCTCCTTGAACGCAAATGGTGTCGCGCGATTGGGTCATGGGGTCTCCTTCGGTTTTTGTTTGCCGGTGGCTGGCTCTGCCGTTTCTTTTCGAGCTGCTATGAGCCTCGGGCTCGGTCGTTTTCGTCGCTTTGCGCGGCGCGGCCGGCCGATCCTCATCACTTGTGATGCGAAGTGCTAGTTTCGCTCGTGCTGTGGTGCCTTACGTGCTATGCCTGCGTTGCGTATCCGTCGGGGTTCGTGGATTGCCAGCGCCATCCGTCTGCGCACATGCGATCCAAGTCGTATTCAGCGGTCCACCCCAGTTCACGGTGGGCTTTGTCGCACGCCGCATAGTTGGTGGCAATGTCACCGGCGCGGCGCGGTTTAACTTCGTAGGGAATATCTTTGCCGCAGGCTTTGGAGAACGCGCGGATGACGTCCATAACGCTTGAGCCCGTGCCCGTTCCCAAATTGAAGATGCCAACACCGTGACGATGGCCATCTGCGTCGGGCTGGCCTTGGATGGAGCCCAGGCCAAAGGGCTCGCCGGTGCCAACCTTGCCACCCATCCATTTAAGGGCGGCAACATGGCCGCGGGCCAGATCAACAACGTGAATGTAGTCGCGAACACCGGTTCCATCGGGGGTGTCGTAGTCGTTGCCGAACACGCCCACGCATGCAAGTTTGCCAACAGCCACCTGCGCTACGTAGGGAAGCAGGTTGTTGGGGATGCCTTTGGGGTCTTCGCCAATAAGGCCGCTTTCATGGGCGCCAATAGGATTGAAGTAACGAAGCAGAACGACATTCCATTCATTGTCGCCAATGTAGAGGTCGGAAAGAATTTGTTCGAGCATACTCTTGGTTTGACCGTACGGGTTCGTGGGCGTGCTCTTGGGGCATTCTTCGGTGATGGGTACGAAAGCTGGCTCGCCATAAACCGTTGCCGAGCTGGAGAAAACGATGTTCTTGCAGCCATGCGCGCGTGCCACATCGCACAAAACAAGGGTGCCAGCGATGTTGTTCCAATAGTACTCAAGCGGCTTGGCTACGCTTTCGCCTACCGCTTTGAAGCCTGCGAAGTGAATGATGGCATCGATGTCGTTCTCTTCAAACGCGCGGGTCATGGCTTCGCGATCAAGAATGTTCGCCTGTATAAATTTAAGACGGGCGTCAAAAACACCGGTAATGGTGCGCACGCGGTCAAGGGCAACTTCGCTGGAGTTGCTCAAATCGTCGTAAACCACAACGCGGTAACCGCTTTCAAGCAGCTCAACTACCGTGTGGCTTCCAATAAAGCCCGCACCACCCGTTACCAGGATGCAGATATCTTCAGGCGCTTTTGCCAAACTTTTATTCGACATACTTCCTCTTTCAATTCGCTCTGGTGTATGCTCGATAGCAACAAACATGGAAACATGGTATCAGCTTGACGCCGAATATTCGTTCATAAGACGTATAAGCTGTGCAAAATCCAAGACGTGTTTCTGTTAGAGAAAGCGGAAGGCGATACGAATGCAATACGAAGATCTGAAGAATCAAATCAAAGACGCGATGAAGGCGCATGACAAAGTTCGATTGAGCATCTTGCGTCAGGTTCACGGCGAACTTAAGAACATTGAGGTTAACGAGCGTCGCGAGATAACCGAAGCAGATGTAACCGCTATGACCAAGCGCCTGATCAAACAAACGGGCGAGACGCTTGAGGGTTCCATTAAGGCGGCCAACGACGATGAGCGCACGGCGCGTTTAACCGAACAGGTGGAAATTTTGAATGCCCTGCTTCCTAAGCAAGTTGAAGGCGAAGAGCTGTCCGCGCTTATCGATACCGTTATCGCCGATCTTGGCGCCAGCAGCAAAAAGGACATGGGCCGTGTTATGGGCGAACTCACGGCACGCACGGATGGCAACTTCGACAAACGAGCTGCTTCGCAAGAAGTGGGCCGCAAGCTCTCCTAATGGACACCCCGTCTTCTGACCTTCAGCTTGCGCTTGAGCGTTCTAACGAGCGCAATACCGAGGAGTTTCTAAACAAATACAAGCAACTGGAAGAAGCGGCCAAGCAAGCGTTTGACCTTTCGGAGAACGACTCGGTGATGCGCTATCTTGAAAACGCCGCTCCTTTTGCTCGTTACGCCTCTGAACTGGACTATTGTCGAGAAGTTCGCAATTTGTTGCAACATCGTCCCAAAATGGGGGACCGATATGCGGTTGCGCCAAGTGTGCAAATGATCGAACTTCTTGACAAGCTTATAGCGTGCTTGGAGGAGCGTGCTTCCGTGATGCAGGTGGCAGTGCCGTGGTCCGGGATTTATTGGCGCGCGCTTTCCGACAGCGTTTCGTCGGCTTTGTCTGTCATGCGCGACAAAATGTATACCGCCGTGCCTGTTGTGGATGACAAGAAAGTCGTTGGTGTGTTCGACGGCGTTGCACTTGCGGGTTATCTTGCCGACTGCGGTGATAGCTCTGGGTTGGAAAACGGTTTGACGTTTGCCGACATACAAGAATACCTTGCGTTGGATTCCCATGATACCGAGGTGTATCTGTTTGTTCCGCGAGCAATGTATGCCGACGAACTGGAAGATTTGTTCGAAGAACAGTTCAAACGCGGTAAGCGCGTTGAGATAGCGTTCGTAACTGAGCACGGCAAGCCTGACGAGAGCATTTTGGGAATGATCACCGCTTGGGATTTGCTCGTTAAGGTTGATTAACGAGTCCTTAAGCGCTTATGTGCGCGCCTTCAATTGAAACGGACGCGTTCGGAAACAGAACTCTTGCGCAAAGTTTGAGGCGAGACGTGCAAGGGTTTTGCGCTCACGTATACTTAGCAAGGTAACAATGTACCCAGCACGTATATGGTGTACATATCACCGTCCGCGCGCTTCGTGTGGTGTGACGATTCATAAAGGAGTCGCTCATGAACAAGGTCTTTACTCGCTTGGCTCTCTGCCTCGTTTTTGCCCTGGCCGCCTTTTGCGCGGTTGGGTGCACGTCGGGGGCAAATAGTTCGACCTCCGGTTCTTCAAGTGCTTCGAACGCAGTACAGCTCGACAAGCAAATCGAGCAAAAGCCCCTTACCTATTCCGTTAACGCCCAATGGAAACAATCAGGTGGCGCAACGGGCCAAACCAGCTCCGAATACAAGTTCGAGACAGGCGACGGCGCAAATTCGCTCACCATCAAGGTGGAAGATGCCGCATTCGTTGAATCCCCCTCCGCAGAGTTCGATAAACTGCGCGTGAACTGGGTCGATTACCAGGGTGCAACCAACTGGCAGGCCAGCAACGCCTCACAGGTGAAGGTGGGGAACAAAGACTGCACGGTGTACCAATGCTCTTGGAAACTCAAGAACGGCAAAGCAGTGAACATGAAGGTCGGCTACATCCCCGCAGGAGAAAGCTTCATCATCGTCTCGTACTTCTACGAATCGGGCGATGCCGCTGTGTTTGATGCGGTGCTGGCTTCCATAGCCATTAAATAACGCAAGCTTCCTAAGTAAGAAGGCCCGTATGTCTTACGAAGACGAATACCTTCATCCAACCCATGTAACCGCACAAGAGGCGCTTGCACGGTTGAAGCAGGGGAATTTAGACTATCTGGATTCCCATCGCAATCACGGCGACATTTCGCCAGAGCGCATCGAAGAGCTGTTTCATGAGGGGCAGGCCCCGTTTGCAACGGTAATAGCCTGTGCCGACTCGCGTGTTGTGCCCGAGCATATTTTTATGACGGGACTGGGCGAGCTGTTCACTATCCGCGTGGCGGGAAACGTTATGAGCCGGATGGTGCTTGCCAGCAGCCTGTACGCATGCGAGCATCTGAACACAAAGCTGCTGGTAGTTATGGGTCACACGCATTGTGGGGCCATCGAATCGGCTATGGAATACCGAAAGGCCTCCTTCACGAAGGGCTCGTTGCAGCCGCTTCTGAAAATGGTGGCCGACTCCATTGGTACGGCAACCGATTATTACGAAGCTGCGGTGGCTAATACGCGCGCGGGGGTTAAAGCGCTGCTCGCTGATGCAGAGATTGCGCATTTGGTGCAAGCGGAGGGCCTGGTTGTTGTCCCCGCAATTTATCACACGCATTCGGGCGAGGTAGAGTTTTTGAACGAGCCCGAAGCGTAAACCAACGGCAAGGCGCCTGCGGTATGCGCTTACGGCAAAAGCTAACGGCATGTGGGTAAAGGGCGTGCGAGCTGTTTGCGAAAACAAGCTCGCAAGAAATGATGCTGACACTATGTTTTAGGGGAATATGGCAAACGAGCGTTCCCGACATATCGAAGAAGCAGGGGTAGACGTCGATAATTCGGCGGCTTTTCGTGCGTTCGTTTCGCTTTTTATTGGCCTGGGATGCTTTATTGCCCTAGCGCGCATGTTCTCGGTTGGTTTTGTCGGCTATCTTTCAGAAGGCGCCGCGCTTTCGCAGGATCCGTTTTACCTTTACCGCGCGCTCGCGAGCGTGCTTGTGTTTATCGCGTTAGCGGTTGCTGGGCATACGCGTGTGTATTCTCCGGGTGTAGGGCTTTTGATGGGAAGCGCCGCCGTTGCAACG
>JAZQAV010000207.1:0-7287 GCA_045545435.1 Eggerthellaceae bacterium
TGCACTTCGTAAATGTTGAGAGGCTCATGGCGCGCATCAGCATGCGCACGGCGCCACATCCAAAGCTCGTCGCCCCATGAGTATCCTTCGATATCGTAAAGCCTTGAGGCGGTTCCCGGACGCATTTCTGCGTGAAAGGCGTAAGGATCCGCTTTCAAAAAAGTTCGTCCATCTGCGGTTTTTATAACGTATTTGTACAAATCGCCAACGCGGGCGCTTGCAACCTCACCCGACCAAATCCCGCTTGAGCCCCTGCATTCAAGCGGATTGGCATTACTGTCCCAGTTGTTGAAGGTTCCCACCACGTGCACCGAAGACACGTTGGGAGCCCACACCGAGAAAGCGAATCCTTCTGATTGCCCAGCCGTTAGTGGGTGGGCACCCATTTTTTTATAGCTTTCGTACCACTCGCCCTGGGCAAAGAGGTACTCATCGCCTTCGGTGATGTTCTGGTACCCCGAATTCACGATGCCTCCCGCCTTCTCCGAACAACACGCACGCGTTCAAATACGCGTATGCTGGCGCATGCCGAAACAGCTTTACTGCTGGTTTGCGAAAAACGCCTCTTTGTCGGGATCGGTTTCCTTCATTGCGGCAATCACGCTGGCGAACAGCTCGTCAAGCTCCATGTCGTTGAATTGAGCGCCGCGCGCAATAATGTCGCGATTGCAGCCAGCTGCGAACTTCTTGTCCTTGAACTTCTTTTTGAGGCTTTTGACCTCGAAATCCTGAACGCTCTTGCTGGGCCGCATAAGAATGGCCGCCTGAATAAGGCCCGAAAGCTCATCGACAGCGTACAGCACTTTCTCCATTTTGTGCTGCGGTGCGGGGAACGGTTCGCCGTCGGCATAATTGTGCGTTTGGATGCAGCGCGCAAGGACGGGATTGGCTCCCGCCTCGGCGAGTAATTGCGCGCCGGCAACCGTATGCTGCTCGTGCGTGGGGAATTCTTCCCAGTCAACATCATGAAGCAAGCCAACGATGCCCCAGAACTCTTCGTTTTCGGGATCGTAGGTGCGCGCATAGTAGCGCATGAGCGCTTCAAGGGTAAGACCGTGCTTTATATGGAAGTCATCCGAGTTGTGCGCCTGCAACAGCTCGAAAGCGGCATCACGCGATATGCCGGCATCAAGTTTTTGGCCTTCAGCGGGAGCGGGCGTTGCCATCGCCTGTTCAGCAGCCGCATTCAAAGCACCTTGCGCATCTGCCTCCTGCGAAGATTCAGCATCTTCGGAAGCGCACGATTGCTCCTGGGCCTCATTTTCGCTTTCCGCCGCGCGACGCGCCTTAATGGCAGCTTCTTCGCGTGCACGGGCAGCTGCCGCGCCAACGTTAGCATGAAGGTTGCGCTCGGGCCTCATGTGCGGGAACAACAGCACATCGCGAATGGAAGGCTGGTCGCACAACAGCATGATCATGCGATCGATACCGATACCGATACCGCCGGCTGGCGGCATGCCGTACTCCAGGGCGCGAATGTAATCGACGTCGTACTCCATGGCCTCTTCATCGCCGTTGCGTTTGGCTTCCATTTGGGCGGCGAAACGACTTTCCTGGTCTACGGGGTCGTTGAGCTCCGAGAAGGCATTGGCGTACTCATGGCCGGCAATTACCAGTTCGAAGCGATCGGTCAAGCGCGGGTCTGAGGGCTTGCGCTTTGCAAGCGGGCTCACCTCAACCGGGTAATCGCATACAAAGGTGGGGTTCACGATTTCGCTTTCGCACAGCTCGTCGTACAAGACGAACAAAAGCTTGCCCGCGCCCCAATCGTCCTGCCATTCCAGATGGTTTGCATCCAAAATCTCGCGCAGATGCTCAACGGGCGTGTCCATATCAACATGCTCGCCGATGTGCTCGCTTACGATGTCCGACAAAGCAACCGAGCGCCAGGTGCCCGACAAATCGATGGTGCGACCCTGATAGGTTATCACCTCAGAATCGCTCACCACATGCAAGCCGCATTTAATGAAACCTTGGGCAAGCTCTTTCATGCTCTCGATATCGCCGAACGCCTGATACGCCTCGATGGAGGTGAATTCAGGGTTATGGGTGTGGTCCATGCCCTCATTGCGGAATATGCGGCCAATTTCGTAAACGCGATCCATACCGCCCACCAAGCAACGCTTCAAGTGAAGCTCGGTTGCAATGCGCAAATAGCACTCCTGATCGAGCGCGTTGAAATGCGTGATGAACGGCTTGGCGTTTGCGCCGCCCATAATGTCTTGCAAAATGGGCGTTTCCACCTCAAGGAAGTCGAGCGAATCCATATAGCGCCTGCACGCCGAGATAATCTTCGAGCGCTTCACAAATACGTCTTTGACGTCGGGGTTCATCACCATGTCCACATAGCGCTGACGATAGCGCATCTCTTTGTCGGTGATGCCATGGAATTTCTCAGGCAGCGGACGAATGGATTTCGAAAGCAGCGTGTATGCATCCACCGCGATGGACAGCTCGCCGCGCTTCGTGCGCATGACGGTTCCCTCGGCGCCAATCCAGTCGCCCACGTCAAGATCTTTCATGCGCGCAAACGTGCTTTCGCCCAGGTTGTCGATTCGACAGAACAGCTGGATGTCGCCCGTACGCTCGCGCAGGACCATGAACATGATCTTGCCCTGATTGCGAATTGCCATGATGCGGCCCGCGATGTTAACGCGGTCGGTGGTGCTGCCACCGTTTTCCAGCGTTGCATACGTTTCCCTCAGCTGATCGGTATGAAACTCGTAATCATAGCGATCTCCATAAGGGAACTCCCCGGCATCGTAGAGCGCCTTGCGTTTCGCTTTGCGCACCTCAATGGGATCGTCTTCAATTTCTACAGATGTTACGGGTTTGGGCGATTCGCTCATAGTATTCCTTCAAACGTCGAAAGGCCCGACGTGCGGGCCTAAAGAGAACTAAATTGCGCAAAGAGGCCGCATCAAGCACTAGTGCTCGATCTTGAGGATCTTCAGCTCGATTTGACGACCGGTGGGGCCAATGGCGGTAACTTCCTCACCCTTCTTGCAGCCGATAAGCGCTGCGCCTACGGGAGATTCATTGGAAATGCGACCCGTTGCAACGTCGGCCTCGGCGCCGCCCACAATAGTGAACACGCGCTCGCGACCGCTCATTTCAACAGTGACCGTGGAACCAATGCTTACCTTGGTGGAACGCTTGGGAGCAGCCACGACGGTTGCCTCGGAGAGAATATGGTTGATTTCGGCGATGCGCGCTTCTACCATACCCTGTTCGTTTTTGGCGTCGTCGTATTCGGAGTTCTCCGAAATGTCACCGAACTCACGAGCCACCTTGATGCGCTCGCCGATTTCAGCGCGCTTTTCGGTTTCCAGGTAATGAAGCTCCTCTTCAAGCTTCTGGCGACCATCGGGAGTCAAAATGAAGTTATCGTTTGCCATGTGCCATCCTTTGTCATTTACGCACTGCGGCAAGCTTTGCTTGACACAGCTTCATACAGGTTTTGCCGATCGGCCAACCGCAGCCAAGCTTATGGGCTTAACGCTGGCTTTCTCTAGTCGATCTTCTTCTTTACCACACGCTTAACCGTGCGAACCGCTTCTTCCTCGGATGCAGCAGCATCGTCGGCGATCTGCGTTTCCTCGGCAGGTTCTTCATAAACAACTGCGTCTTGCTCCTGCGCCGTTGCCATTTCTTCTGCCTCCGCAGCCGCATCGGCGTCATCGGGAATCGCTTCGTCAAGATCTTCCTTTACGGCATCTTGAACTTCTTGCATACCCGACTTGAGTCCCTTTACCGTTTGGCCTACCGCCTTGCCCAATTTAGGAAGCTGCTTGGGGCCAAAGATAACCAGAATCACCAGCAAAATGATGACAAGCTCGGGAACGCCCAGACCTAGAATTTTCATGCTCATCCTCCGCGAAACGACCTAATCGGTAGCGACTTTTCGCTAAATTATTCAGCGTTGGTAACCCTACCACGACTTGCCCGTAAATAGGCGTTTCATATAAAAGTTACACGGGATAGCGGTGTGCTTTTATATACGAAAAGGGCCGACGCAATGCGCCGGCCCCGTGCATTCGTGGTCGGGTTGACTGGATTTGAACCAGCGACCTCTGCGACCCGAACGCAGCGCTCTACCAAGCTGAGCCACAACCCGATACTGTTTTCACAGCGGGAAGTATGTTACCACACTTTCTGCGCGTATAAAAGAAAAGTTTATGGAATCATCGATGTGCGTTGTGTGCGCCATCCGAATCAACATCATCGTGGGGCCAAACGGAAACCGCTTCATCGCGCGCAGCTCGCTCAGCATCGATTTCGTTGACGATTTCAATAGCCTTATCGTAGGGGTTGGTTTGCAAAACCGAACGTGCCACCTGAGCCATTTCACGCGTTTCACGCGCGATATCTTCCGCAAGGTCGCCGAAGCGCTCCGACTCCTCTTCCATGGCGACGTCGTTATGCGAATGCCTCTGTTCCCGCCGGACGCTTTGATGATCGCCAGACGATTCGCGCGCATCGTGCACTTCAGCTCGTGTGTGCCGCGATTCCTGCGCCGCTGCATCATTCTCTTCTTCGCTGGCATCATCTGCGCTCTCGCGCGAATCGCCTTTGAACGTTGACGTCATTTGGATAAGCACCGCGCCAATAAGGAACGGCAGCCAGAATACGATGCCGCGGTACACCAAGCCAATAGCCATGCCGGCGGCACTCGACTCTCCGAACGTGGTGAAGGCAACCAATACGGCCGCCTCTACAAAACCAACGCCCTGAGGCGTGATGGAGAACATGGCAAACAGCGTGGCAACCACGTAGCCGCACACCAAAGACTGCGGATTGTACACGCCAAAGCCAATGCCCACCAGCACGAAGCACACAAGCTCGCAGGTGCTTGCGCCTATCGAGCAGAAAAACGCCTTGGCGGTGGATTTGGGGTTCGAAACTATGAGACCCGCCGCCTCGGTGAAAGACTCTGCGCTGCGATTTGCCCACGGCTTGATGGGTTTCCGCTTGAAACGCGTCAAAACGCGGTTGACGGTTCGCTCCGCAAAATTGAATACCTTTCGGAGCGTTTTGGGATGGCGCCGACCAAGGAACAGCACGAACACCATGGCGCCTACCGCCGTGATATCGATGAGGGCCAGCAAGAACCAACCGATGGGCAAACCCACGGTTAAAGCAAGCGCCGTGAAGCCCACAATAAGAATTACCCCGAAGCCAGAATCGATAGTGATCTGCATCAACAGCGCAGCAGAACCAGCTTTGCCCGCACTGATACCGCGCCTGCGCGCATCGTCTACCACCAAGGTGATACCGGCAAGATTCGCCGATGGGGCGATGGTGTTCATGAAAAATGTGCCGAAAACAAGCGGAAGGGTGTTGCGAGCCGCATAGCGCTCGCCAACCGCCTCAAAGGCGTACGTGTACGCTACGGATTGCAGAAAATACTTTCCCAACTGGGAGGCTATTGCCAAAAACAGCGGAATGGAGGAACCCTGGCGCATGGTTTCTGCAAGCTCGACAAGCTGATCACCACGCAAAATGAGCATCGCTAGCACAACGACCACGACGAATGCGATAAGGATCTTGCGAATGCTCAGGTTGGCTTTCAAAGCCCACTCCGTCCGATATAGCGGCAAACTAAAGCAATGGGGACAGTATAGCGGTAAAAACTGTCCCTTGGAAAAACAACGCATTTCCTCAACAGCGTAAGCGGCGCTACAGCAACGTGCGCGCATTAAGATCGATGCGCGCATTTGCTGACAATGTTACTCGGCGATATGAACTCTTCTGGTTTCGTCGATGCTCAAACGCCCCTCGGCAATCCACCCCAACACTTCGGGATACAACATGTGCTCAACCTCATGAATGCGCGCTTCAAGCGTTTCGATGGTGTCGCTTTCGCGTATCATAACCGGCCTCTGAGCAACAATAGGACCTTTGTCGTAGTCCTCATTGGCGAAATGCACCGTGACTCCCGTAACCTTCACGCCGGCATCCCAGGCGTCCTGGATTGCGTGCGCGCCCACAAAAGACGGCAGAAGCGCAGGATGAAGATTCAGGACGCGATCGGGGAAGGCATCCAATAAAACAGGGGTTACTTTGCGCATGTAGCCCGCCATAACCACGTACGCCGCTTCGCGCTCCTTAAGGAACGCCACGATGCGCTCATCGGCTTGTTTGGCATCGGCGTACGCTTGCCGGTCTAAGACCAGCGTATCGATGCCGGCATCATGGGCACGGGTAATGCCGAACGCGTCGGGGCGCGATGAGACAACGCCCACCACGTCAACCGGCAAACCATCCGCAACCGCATCCAAAATTGCCTGGAGGTTGGTCCCGCTTCCCGAAACAAGGACGCCGATCTTCAAATGATCGATGGCAGGTGCCTCGAACATACAGCAACTCCTCCTAAAACAGCCGCTCGCCCAGGTGAACAGTTACGCGTTCGCGAACAGGCTTGCTTCGTTTTGGTATTCCACAACGCCGCTGCCAGAAACAATGCTTCCCACAACAGCAGCCACCTCGCCCACTTCGGCGCACGCGGCAACAACCTCGTTCACCTTTTGGGGATCAACGATAAGGACAAGGCCCAAACCCATGTTGAACGTCTTGAGCGCCTCTTCGGTAGACAGGTGCGCCTGCTTGCAAGCAAACGACACGATGGGCGGAATGCTCCACGTGCCCACCTCAACCAAAGCGTTCACCTTGTCGTTGAGCGCACGGTTAAGGTTTTCGGTGATACCGCCACCGGTAATATGGGCGAGCGAGCGCACAGCACCCGGAACCCTGTTCAAAACCTCGCGCACGGGTTTGACGTAAATACGCGTAGGCGTAAGAAGCGCATCGACGATGCTCGCGCCATCAAGATCGGCGCGCGGCGCGTTCAGCTCCTCTTCGCTTCGGCCCTCCATGCACACCTTGCGCGCAAGCGAATAGCCATTGGAATGCAAGCCGCTTGAAGCGAGGCCCACAAGCACATCGCCCTCGCGCACCGCTTGCGGGTCGAGCATTTTCGGACGGTCGACGATGCCCACGCAAAAGCCCGACACATCGTAGTCATCGGGATCCATAACGCCAGGATGCTCGGCCATTTCGCCGCCGATAAGAGCGCACCCAGCCTGACGGCAGCCCTCTCCAATGCCCCCAACAATCTGAGCCATCTCTTCCGACTTCAGCTTGCCGACGGCAACGTAGTCAAGAAAGAACAGCGGCTCGGCTCCCGTGGCCAAAATATCGTTTGCGCAGATCGCCACCAAATCGATTCCGATAGTGTCGTGCTTTTTGGCGAATTGGGCAACTTTGAGCTTTCTGCCTACGCCATCG
>JAZQAV010000208.1:0-13207 GCA_045545435.1 Eggerthellaceae bacterium
GACAAAGACGTTATCGTTTCCTTTGCAAACATCCCCTCTGGTCATGACTACATTCTCGAGGAAACCAGCGCAGCCATCGGCTATCAGCTCAGCGATACCGAATACGCTGTGAGCGTTTCTTACGGCGCTACCACCGTTAATGGCAAAGCCTGGTCAGCTGACACCGCCACCGTGACGAACAAGCACCTCCTCCCCTGCGAGGTGGACTTCGTTGTTTCCAAGGCTTTGTATTATGGCGACCCAGACGGCGATGCCCACGAAAGCCTCGCCCCCGAACATGGTGCGTACAGCTTCGATCTGCACAAGCTCAACCCCGTGTGCACAGAAGGCGAAACGACAATAACCGGCTTCACCAAAGGAGACTTTGTTCAAACTGTCGTAAACCACGGAGTCGCCGCCGAGTTCGACACCATTCATTTCGAAGGCGAAAACGCTCCTGGTACATACTATTACATGGTCTCTGAACAGGAAGTCGAAGACTCTACCATAAAGCACGACTCAGGCATTTATGTTGCCCGCGTTGTCGTAAGCGGCACCGCCGCCGATCATCAGCAGGAGCACTTCCAGGCAGACGTCGACATCTGGAGATTTGACAAACTAAGCGAAGCAAACGAATCTAGCCTCAACAGCAATGCCCCGCTGGCTGACAAGCACATGACTTTCACTAACGTGAAGAGCAGGCCGGTGTCCGCTAATCTTCCCGTAGTCGTTAAGACCGTAGATAACGATAATGCCACCACCGCAGGCCAGTACACCTTCCAACTCAAAGACTCCAACGGCCAGGTTCTGCAAACCATTACCAATGACGCAAATGGCAAAGCGGTATTCCAGAGCCCTACCTTTGACGCCCCTGGAACCTACACGTATACCATCAGCGAAGCTATGGGCACTGATGCCAGCGTCTTCTACGATGAGACCATCTACAACGTAACGATTGAAGTGAGCGCGACCGAGCCCGGCAAGCCCCTCGTCGCAAGCGTTTCGGTAAACGAGCAGCCTGCACCCGAAACCATTGAGTTCAAAAACGTAACGAAGAAGGCGTCTCTCACCTTCTATGCCACCAAGATCGTCGACGATAGCAAGATGCCTGCCGCTGATGAGTATGAGTTCGAGCTTCATCAGGTTGATGCGAACTGGGAGAACCCCCAGCTCGTTTCTAGTGGCACCAACAGCGACAGCGGCCTCGTACGCTTCGAAGACGGAACCGTTGAATTCAGCGCACCTGGCAACTATCACTTCCTGGTTTCTGAGGTTCAAGGCAATGACCCCACCGTCCTGTACGACTCCACCGTTCACAAGGTCATTGTGGCGGTAGCCGATGAGGGCAACCTGCCCAGCTACTCCTTGAAGGTGTTCGATGACGGTGGCGAGGTCATCCCCACCGAGAATCCCGCTCAGGCAGATCTCTTCCCCGGTATTGAGTTCGCAACAATCCTCAACAACCATTACGCGGTAATTGGTAGCGATGGCGCCTGCAAGAGCGGAGCCGTGTTCCTGCACTTTGCAAACTCCACTCGCCAAGCCGACGTGGTGCTGGAGGGCGAAAAGACGCTTGATGGAAAGACTCCCGCCGAAGGTGCCTTCTCCTTCGTCTTGAAGGATGCCAATGGCAATGAGGTCGAAACCGTCGAGAACGACGCTGAGGGCCATTTCCGCTTCAGCTCGATCAAGCTTAGCTACGACAAAGTCAATGCCGCCAACAACGAGCACGTATATTTCGTCTCCGAAGTGGCTGGTAGCGACTCGGGCATCATCTACGATAAGTCCGTCTACAAGGTCACCGTTACCGTAAAAGATCCTTCCGGTACTGATCCCACGACGTCTATCCCTGCTGCTATCAAGTACGAGAAAATGCTCGACAATGGCAACGTGCAGGCCGTTAATAAGCTGAGTTTCGCCAACGAGACCGACTCGACGCTTCCTGATACTGGTGGAGACCCCGTCCTCCCCGAAACGGGAGACAACACTAATCCCGCGCTTTTGCTAGGCGTTGCCCTCGGCTGTCTCGCATTGATGGCTTTCGCTCTTAGAAAGCTTCGGAAAGCACATTAAGCCAACTTAGCTGAGCCAAAAGACATATCTCCTGTGAGCCGTCTGCAATTCAGGCGGCTCACATTTTTATGGCACAAGCTTAAGGGACAACGAAGCCCCTTCGTTGTCCCTTAAGCTAAAGTCGATATCAAGCTTGTAGGCGATGAATCTACGCCATGCAAGTCAGTTAAGCGTCTAGATCTACTTATACGCCTTGTAGTACGCCTTATTCTTCTTGCCGGTCTTCCTGGACGTGCTGTTGCGCACCACACCCAAAATGCGGCTGCCAGACCTCTCCAGCTGAGCCACGACTTCCTGCGCCTGGCGAGCACGAACGTTATCGCCGAGAACCAGCACCACGCCGTCGCTGTTGGGGGCAACAGCCGCTGCATCAATAACGCTGCCTAGGGGCGGAGTATCTATGAGCACGTAATCGTAGCGTCGATAAGCTTCCTGCAAAAGCGCATCGAAATGACGCCCACTCAGAAGCTCGACGGGATTAGGCGGATACTGGCCTGCGAATATGATGTGCATAGACCCGTACTGGGTTCCATATACGCACTCGCCCAAATCAGCCATGCCGGTAAGGTATTCGCTCAAGCCTACCGTGTGCGTGGCTGTGGTGTTTCGACCAGCCATAACCGATTTACGCATGTCGGCATCTATGACCAGCACGCGCTTGCCCAGCTCAGCCAAGCTCTTGCCCAACTGCAAGGTAACGGTAGTCTTGCCCTCGTTTTCGTGGCAACTGGTAATGGCAACGATCTTTATGTCCTGCCCGCAGAACTGCAGGTTCGTACGCAGGGCCTTGAAAGCCTCTTGGGTGTAGAAGTCTTCAGTACCAGGAAGACTCAGTTGCGTCATCTTCATGCTACTAACCCCTCTTTCCCGTCACGCCAGCGGAAGCCTGAACACCGGAGCGCCTGGACGCACGAGCGCTATGAGCGCCCCCCGCGCCTACCTGCTCTACCGGCCCAGCGGGCAGATTACCTCGCGGTTGCGCCGCTTTAGCAGGCGTCTGACCGTAGGGCGTTTTGCCGTAGCCACCCTTACCGTAACGACCCTTGTAATAGCCGCGCCCCTTCTTCGGGTTGTCGGCATTGGGAATGTCACCCAGAACGCTCAGGCCCAGATATCGCTCAATATCCTCTTCGGTGCGAATGCGGTCGTCAAGCAGGAAGCGAACCAAGAAAATAGCGTACACGACCACCGCCGCGAGCAAGCCAAGGATGGCGTATGTGGTCAGGCCGGTGGTGTTACTAGGCTTGCTGTTAAGCACACCGTATTCGTACAGCTTAGCCTGCTCGAAGCCCATAGCCTCTTCGATCTTCTGCGTGCCAATCTTGCACACCTCGTCGACTATTCTCTTAGCCTCCTCGGGCGTGTCAGCCTCAACTGTAACCTCAAGAATACGGGTCTCTTCAGGGTTCACGACAGAAACAGCCCCATATAGCTGCTCGTAGCTCATGCCAAGGTGCAACGTAGCTATTACCTGATCGAGTACCGAATGGCTCTTGATCAGGTGGTTGCAGTCATTCACCAGCTTGAGCGCCAGAGAGAAGTTGTTGTAGGTGGTTGCGCTCGACTCGTTCTCTTCTGCGTTCTGGTTCACCAAATACAGCGTAGCGGTGGATTCATAACGGGGCTCAAACGTCAGCTGCTTGTAGGCATATGCGCCGCCGGCCACCACCACGGCCGCCAACAGCATGACGAAGAACCTGCGCCTGAATACTTCCCACAGATCGCGCAGGTTTATAACCCTCATATCGAGGTCTTGTTCGGTTGTTTCCATATGTTCATTCCGCTTATTGTTCATGTGAAATTCTCTTAAGCAACCTTACAGCATTCTTACGGAAAATGGCCTCAGCATACGCGGAACCATACTTTTTCTCAATATGTCGATACGCCTCCGACATCTGCGGTGGTCGCGCGGTAAGGCCATGGGCATCCGAACCCATGAAGTCAACCAAACCCGCACGCAGCATGGTATGCGCCCTCATCCTAACGCTCAGTCCAAAGCCACCCAAAGGCGATTGCGCATCAAGCTGAAGCAGCACGCCATTGGCTCGTAGCTCCCTGAGCTCGTCAAGCCCGCGGCTAAGGTGAACGTACCTCTCAGGGTGTGCCAGAATGGGAACGTAGCCGCCAGCCAGCATACGCGACAAGCCATCCATAATGACGCGTCTCTCCTCATGGGTGGAGAAATCAACCAACACGTAACGACTGCCGCCTAACGTACGACACAAACCTTGGTCAAGCCAAGACACACAATCTCGACTGTAACGCAATTCGTTCCCCAAATACAATGCCATCTTGGGATATCTCTGTCTGACATACGCAGATAGCGATCTGAACGACTCAACAGCCTTGACACGATTGTCTCCGAACATGCCGGGATGGAAATGAGGCGTAAGGCACAAGATGCGAACACCATCGGCATACGAGGCATCGATCATGGCCCTCATCTCCTGAACGGAGGTGGCGCCATCGTCTACGCCGCAAAGCGCATGGCAGTGCATATCAGCGAAAAACACGGCTTCCTAGCCTTTCCGCCATACCATGTGATTGACGATACCCGTATAGCTTTGAATGATGCGCGTCACCTTGATGCTTACGTTCTCATCGACATAATCAGCTGCGGCATGGCCCAAATCGCCCGCTTCGCACATAGCAACCGCCAGATCGACCGCCTGCAGCAGCTCACACTTGCTTATGCCGGCAAGCACGAAGCAACCCGCATCCAGCGCTTCGGGACGCTCGGTAGATGTGCGGATGCACACAGCGGGAAACGCCCTCCCCTCGCCTAAGAAGAAGCTGGCCTCCTCGGGCAGGGTGCCGCTGTCGGACACCACGCAGTACGCGTTCATCTGCAAATGGTTGTAATCGTGAAAGCCCAGCGGCTCATGACGAATCACGCGCGAGTCAAGCTGAAAACCGCTCTCCTCAAGGCGCTTGGCCGACCGCGGGTGACATGAGTAAAGAATGGGCATGCCGTAACGTTCGGCCAGAGCATTCACCGCGCCAAACAGCTGCTCGAAATTGGCCTGAGTGTCTATGTTCTCCTCACGATGCGCAGAAAGCAGCATGTATCTTCCGGGCTCAAGCGCCACACCCGTCTCAGCCGAAAGGCGCGCCAAAACGTCGCTAGACTCAATAGCATCCCAATTGGCCCGCAGCACCTCGGCCATAGGCGAACCCACCACGTAGGTGCGCTCGCGCGGCACACCGGCCGCGTTCAAGTAGCGGCGAGCGTGCTCGGAATAGCACAGATTCACGTCGGCCGTAACGTCAACGATACGGCGATTGCACTCCTCGGGCAAACACTCGTCGAAGCAGCGATTACCCGCCTCCATATGAAAGATAGGGATATGCAGGCGCTTAGCCGAAATAACCGCAAGACATGAGTTAGTATCACCCAGCACTAACACGGCATCGGGACGCACCTCAAGCATCAGTTCGTAACTGCAGGCAATGATGTTGCCTATCGTCTCACCCAGATGCGCTCCAACGGCATCCAGATAGTAGTCGGGCGCGCGTAAGCCCAGATCCTCGAAGAACACCTGGTTGAGCGTGTAGTCGTAATTCTGGCCTGTGTGCACCAACACGTGGTCGAAGTACTTATCGCAGCACTTGATGGTGGCCGACAGCCGGATGATCTCGGGCCGCGTGCCAATTATGGTCATAAGCTTTAGCTTGCTCATTAAACTCCCTCGAAGAAGGTGTCCGGATGCGCGGGGTCAAACAGCTCGTTGGCCCACATGAGGGTCACGAGGTCTTCAGTATCTGACAGGTTAATTATATTGTGCGTATAGCCTGGCAGCATGTGCACGGCCTGAATGTGGTCGCCAGAAGTACGAAATTCGAGCACTTCGTCCTCGCCAATCTTGCGCATCTGAATAAGCGCCTGACCATGAACCACCATGAAGAACTCCCACTTGGAATGGTGCCAGTGCTGCCCCTTAGTTATGCCAGGCTTGGAAACATTCACGCTAAACTGCCCTGCGTCGACCGTGCGCAGAAGTTCAGTGAAGCTACCGCGATCATCTACGTTCATTTTCAGGGGGAAAGCGGCTTTATCAGGCGGTAAGTAGGAAAGATACGTGGAGTAAAGCTTCTTAGCGAAGGACCCTTGCGGAATGCTGGGCATAGTAAGCGTACGTGGCTGCAGTGCAAACGACTCCAAAAGCGAAACGATCTCGCCCAAGGAAACCTTGTGGGATACGGGCACGTAGCAGAACTCGCCATCGGCCGTAGGCGCCATTTCTGCCCCGCTGTAGCTGCATCGATGCTCGGAGCCCGCAAGCGCACGCAGCATCTCGTCAACGAGGTCATCAATGTAAACAAGCTCAAGCTCGATAGCTGGATCGGTCACCGTTACGGGCAGATCACGCGCAATGTTGTGGCAGAAGGTAGCAACTGCGCTGTTGTAGTTAGGGCGGCACCATTTTCCGAACAGATTGGGGAAACGGTACACCAGCACTCGCGTGCCCGTGCGCTGCGCGTAGTTGAAGAACAGCTGCTCGCCGGCAAGCTTGCTCTCGCCGTAAGCGCTGCCCTCATAGCGCCCCGAAAGCGTAGCCTGCACCGAGCTGGCAAGCATAACGGGACACGCATTCCCGTACGTCTCGAGCGCATTTAGGAGCTGCGAGGCAAATCCGAAGTTGCCCTCCATGAACTCGGCGTTATCCTTCGGGCGGTTTACGCCCGCCAAATTGAACACGAAGTCGGCGCGAGCGCAGTACTCCTTCAACAAACTAGGTGAAGTATCCCTATCGAACTCCATAACCTCGGAAACGGAGAGACCGCCACGCGTGCGATCCTTCCCATCACGAATGTTCTTCAAAGACTCAACCAAGTTGCGCCCCACGAATCCAGCTGAGCCGGTAACCAAAACCCTCATGCTACATTTGCCTTTCAGTCAGCAGGCGTCTTGCCCCATTTGTCCCTTTGAACCATGCAAAGCGCCGTAGCCCCCAATGCTGCGCCACAGGTGTCAACCAGCCAATCAAGCGGATCAGCCATGCGGTTGGGAACAAACCATTGATGAAATTCATCGGTTACGCCATACAGGCTGGCGAACATGACAGTCAGCACGCAGGCGCGCTGCCAGTGCGTATGATGCCGCAGCGCATTGGCTAGCAATGCCCCAAGAACCGCATACTCCAAGAAGTGAGCAGCAGGAGACATAAGGTCAACGCCCTCCCCCAGCAAGCGCTCCTGGGCAGCAACAAGTGCCTGGAAGATCGTTGAGACAATCCCCGCCCCGCCATGCAGGCTATCGCCAGAATGCGCCGACATGGCGAAGATAAATCCCATCCATGCGACGACAGCTAGCCATGAGATAGCGCGCCTTCTCACAAGCATGCTATTCAAAATACAGCCTCTACCATCCCGCAAGCTGCGCCTGCACGTAGGGCAAAGCCAGCAGCTTGGCCTTCACCTCTTCAACGTTTAGGCGAACCGCATTGTTGCTGTTGAGCTCAACGATGGTGTTGCGCTCTTCATCGCCTTGATGGAAGTACTTATCGTAATTGAGATCGCGCTTGTCGCAGGGAACGCGGTAGAAATCGCCCAAATCAACAGCATGGGCACATTCTTCGTTGGTGAGCAGCGCTTCGTACATCTTCTCGCCATGGCGGATTCCTATAGTGCGAACATCAGGTTTAACCCCGAACACTTCGCATACCGCACGCGCCAAGGTCTCAATAGTACAGGCAGGAGCTTTCTGCACCAGGATATCGCCGCTTTCACCGTGCGCGAAAGCGAACAGAACCAAATCGACCGCTTCCTCGAGCGACATAACGAAGCGTGTCATAGAGGGGTCGGTAATGGTGATGGGTTTACCATCCTTGATCTGGTCTATCCACAGGGGGATAACGCTGCCTCGACTGCACATGACGTTTCCATAGCGCGTGCAACAAATCTTGGTTTTCGGGTTAATGCGGCTTTTCGCCACGACGACTTTCTCCATCATGGCCTTGCTGGTACCCATAGCGTTTACGGGGTATGCCGCCTTGTCGGTAGATAGGCAAATAACCGACTCGACCCCCGCATCGATTGCCGCAGTAAGCACGTTATCGGTGCCAATGACGTTGGTTTTCACTGCCTCCATGGGAAAGAACTCGCACGAAGGCACCTGCTTGAGCGCAGCCGCATGGAAGACGTAGTCAACCCCATGCATAGCGTTGCGAACTGACGAGATGTCGCGTACGTCTCCGATGTAGAACTTGATCTTGTCGGCAAACTGAGGAAATCGCAGCTGGCAATCATGCCGCATGTCGTCCTGCTTCTTCTCATCACGGGAGAAAACGCGGATCTCGCCAATGTCAGTAGCAAGAAAACGGTCCATGACCGCACTGCCAAAGGATCCGGTACCACCAGTGATCAGTAGAGTTTTGTCCGAGAAAGAAGGCATGGCGCTACTCCTCTATCTACCTCCCTCCTAGGGAGGCTGCCTATCATCAACGCTGTATTCATTATAGGTTTCACATTAAGACTTGGGTTAACGAAGTTCATCCGCCGCAGGACAACTTACACCGCGATCGAAAGTTGTCTATTTTTTGAGAACTGAAGGAAGCGACTTTATTAACTGCTTTTCGTAATCGTTGAATCCCATCATCCACATTGATACCGCAAACACAAGAACAACCGTCAAAACGTTAATAACAAAACCGAACCATCCGAGCAGACCTAACTGCTTAATCGCTAGTCCAACGAAAAACGACAGCATCAGAGCCGGCAGCGTTCCTCTGAAAAGAGACGAATAGTACCGCTTAAGATCGAGCTTAATCTTCCGACTCAACAATATATTGTTCAATACAATATCGCCCAAAAAGACCGAGATTGCGGTACCCAAGGCCGCCCCGATTAACGGATTCCAATTAATCAACGCAATCGAAAGCCCTATATTGACTACTACGATTACCATTTTTATGACCGACTGTGCCTTGTGCTCGTTTAAAGCCCAGAGTATCTGGGTTCCGATGGCCTGAGTTAAATACAAGCAATGAACAGCCATTAGAATGCAAGTCACATGCCAGGCGGCATAATTCTCAGCACCCACCCACAACGTGACAAACTGAGCTCCAAACAAAACGTAACACACCAAAATGATAGATAGAGCCGTAAAAACAAGCCTCCCCACGCGCAGCATTTCGTCGCATAGGTCTTGTGGGGTAGCCCCCCTCTCCACCATCTTCACTACGCCCGGCATCAATACTCCGGAGAAGGAAGATCCTATCGATTGGTAGTACTGAACCACTTGAACCCCGATGCCATACACGGCAATTATCGATGCAGAAGATGAGACAAGGGCACCGATCAGTATTTGGTCTACACAAGAGTTGATTTGAGTTGCGACCATTTGAAGGAAAATCAGCAGGGAGTATTTGGCAATCTCACCCACAAACTCGCTATTTGCCCCCCGCAATGTCGGAGCAAGCTTTAGAACAAGCAGGACATACAAAACGTTCAATCCGCGGGTACATATCGTAGTCAGCAAATTAACAATCATCACTCCAGTACTACCAGCACCTATATGCAAAACGAAAAATGACATAGCCACCCGAATAGCAATGCCGCTGATGGAAGTGCATCGTGAAAACACAAATCTTTCGTGAGCCACAACGGCATTTGTATATGCCGACGTGCCAAGTGTTACGGCTGTGTTCAGCATTGCTATTCCAAGCAGCCCTTGACCAAGTCCTATTTCATCCAAGCTGAGGCCCTTCGCAAATACAAAGGGGAACATGGCCACCAATGCGGCTCCGAGCAATAAAGAAAGAAGCGAAATTATTAGATAGTACGCAGTGGCCACGCCGAGAAATTGCCGGCTTCGCATTCGATCGTCAAGCGCCCGATATTTTGCCATATACCGAACGACCGAATTTCCAATACCCAAGTCCAACAATAGCAGCGAGGATATCACGGCAGCCGATAGCTTAAACACTCCATACTCAGATGGCCCCACAGCGTGAAGCATATAAGGCGTTAGCAACAAAGCGGAGGCGGATTCGAACGCCATCAATACTACAGACAGCAGCACGCCCTTTTTTCTACTCATCTGTACCCCCGTCAACCCTTTGACGGAAACCCGACGTATGACCAGCTAAACACAGGTAGCGCACCCTAAACACTCTCGATTAACTCATCAATTTTGCGCACGAAAGCATCGTCGAGTTCCTTGAGAATCATCTTGCTGTCGCAGGGTAAATCTTGCTTAGCCCTTAAGATGGCATCTGCAATGCTATTCGCATTAGAGGAATCGTAATAATAAAGATACGAACTAATGGGAGAATTACGAAGGACACTAATATCGGAGGCAACAACTGAAAGCCCACAGGAGAGGTATGTCAAAACCTTCGAGGGAAAAGATGTGTCGTTAAAAAGACCTTCGGGGTTTTGAGTGCTGAGACCGATATGGCAGCTATTCAAAAAATCAACGCATTTCTCACCTGGAAGAAAACCATCGTACGAAATCGTGCAGCCTCCAGAATTTACTCCAGCGATCGCCTCCTTCAGCATCTCGGTATCCAGAGCAGATCCTCTCCCTATAACATGAAGATGGAAGGTATCATCAAGATACTTAGCCGCAGACACCGCTGCCAAGGCTCCTCCCTTTTTCAAATCAAGGGTTCCTGCGTAAACAACATGGGTTTTTCCGCCTTCGATTGAAGCGCACCGTCCATCTCCTTCAATGTTGTACGCACCATAGATAACCGCTGAAGGTTTGCCTTCGGTGTTGATGATTTCGTCCAGAGTATCTGCAGCGAACAGATAGGCGTCCGCTTTCTTGAAAAAACGAAGCTCCTTGCCCCTCAGTTTACTGTCTGATTTGACGTCAGCGTATACCTCCTCAACCTCCAGTATGAGCTTAAAGCCCTTAAGTGCCTTTAGAAAACGAAGCGTATTCATATAGGACAGCGAATGGTAAACGAGAACTGGCTCGTTTTTTTTAGCATGCTTCAATATGTAAAAAAACAGCTGAAGCCTCATAGAGACGCGTCTCAGCGCCTTACAGAGAAACCCGCCGGCTCCAACCGAGTAAAACAGCTTCAAACTTATCCGATCATCAAGATCGACCAGCTTGCCAGCACAGCTTTCATTGTTTCGCGTTAAACACGGTGAAACAATATGGACGCTGTGCCCAGCTTTAACGATCGCCTTGGAAATATACTCCATCTTCGCAGCGGCGGGAGGTGGATAGTGCCTATTTTCCGCCTTGTTACTTGCCGTGTCGTAGTATCCTAGATAAATTACTTCTATCATTTTTCCATCTTGCTCAGCGTAGCCAGACATCAAAGGACCACCTTCTCCCAGAACCAGTAATAAGGAAAAGCCTGTGCCCAATCATTCGAGTAAATACTGTACAAACCAAACAAAACAAAACAAAGACCGATAGCCAATGTAAACAGGATTTTTGTATTTGTCTCCTTTATGCCTTTGCATACAGCAGGAATTAGCAAAACCAGTGACATAACGAAATAGTAACCAGCCCTAAGCATCAGCACATGAACTCCACCTAGAATTTGAATTACGCATGCAACGTAGAACAAGTTCAGATAGCCATTCTGCTCACGACTATCATCATCGGAATAATATGAGCAAAAGATATAAATTAGGCAAAAAACCAACGCAAGCATTATGCTTCCGTTGTTGTCCGGAGCCGCATCCCCAACAAACAGAACATTAATCGCATTAAAGATTTGATTGCGAAAAAGATAGACAGCAGGCAAGACACATATCGACAGAACACGGCCAACTTTGTTGATTTTCAGCACATATAGAAAATATGCTGCTGAAAACACCCAAGCACTTGAGTGAAACAGCATAGCCGCAGCAATCGTGACGGCAAATTTAAAAGGAGACCTCTCTTCTACGTATCGAAGCGAGTAAAAGCAAATTCCGAGCGCTATCGATTGCCGCAAACCAGAGAACAATAGAAGGAAACTCGGAATGCCCAAGTAAACGACGACAGGCAAGTACCCACCGATGGCTTTTTGCGAAATTATATACGCAACTGGCGCTATCGATATGACGGCACAGACGAACAAGAGCACCTGACGAGATCCACCGCTCGCCATGCCTACAAGCTTGTTAAGAATGATATATCCCTTTTCGTAGTTCAGGTAGTTGTCAAGATTCCATACTGATTGCCAACTCATACTGTTTATATGGTCGTATGAGGACAAGTAGCCGAGCGTTTCGCCATAACCAAGGTCTATCCCCATCGACTGATGGCGTAAGCCGACGAGCAGGACAATAAAACCAAATGAAAACAAAGCGATACTCGTGCCTCGCTCCAGGCCTATTGAGAACTTTCCAAAAAACAGCACGACGGCTGCGATTAGTCCGTACAGAACAAAATACTCAGTCATTTAAGAATCCGATCGCAAGCGACAGTCATTCCACGCCTTTCAATTAAGAATACACGTTTAACAAACCGTCAACCGATTCAACAATATCGAACCCACTGCGACGAAAGGCGAGTCTTACATCCGTTGGCTCGAGCTCTATATTGTTGCCCGCAGCGTCGCAAATCATTTGCGCCCAAGCTTCCGCGCTTTCCTCCAAACTGTTAAAGAAGATTCTGTTTAAACCAACGTCTACCGCACAAGGAACCTCCGTGGAAGCGAAACAAAGACAGCCAGACGCTTGCGCCTCTAGAAGTACGATCCCTAAGCCCTCGTACTTCGAGGGAAACAGATAAACGTCGATTAACTTCAAGCAATCTGGTACGTCTGATCGGACTCCCACGAAACGAACGTTTTCGGAAACACCCAATGCTACCGCTTTGGCTTTAGTTTGTTCGAGAGTCCCCCCATCAGCCCCTCCCATCAAGAAGACGGCGTCTGGACGAATAGCCAATACATGCTTAAAAACGTCCAAAGCAAATGATTGGTTTTTCCGATCCTCAAAACGTGTTATGTTGCCCAAGACAAGATCGCACTCTTCAGACACCTCAAACTCCTCGCGCAAGCATTTGGTTTTGCCCGCAGAGGTATTTAAATACCTTTCCACTTCAATTCCATTGCACAGAATCCTCCCTCGGCAGTCAAACAAACGGGCTCCGTAGAGATAATCTCCGGCCTCTTTGCTACAGGCGACATATCTGTTAGCAAACAGTTTAATCATCACAACCTGGGCACGCCGATACATCCTCACGGCAGAGCAGCCC
>JAZQAV010000209.1:0-11629 GCA_045545435.1 Eggerthellaceae bacterium
GCGACCCGTTTGATAATGATGCGCTCACGCGCGTGATGAGCTCGCTTTTGGCAGGAGACGTTGACGCGTCCGACCAAAATGCAATTGTGAACTGCTATTTGGGCGAAGATGAGTACATGAAAGCGTTGGCGCAGGCGCAGCCGTTGTTCAAGACCGATAGGGCGCGTGCGCTGTCGATTCTGCTGGACGTTATCGATGCAACCGAACAATCGGGTCGCTATGCCGACGATCTGGAAGTGGTGTATCGGGGATTCGATTCGTATTCATCGCGCTTGGTGTACAACCTGGTGCGCTCGGGGAAGCTTGAGATTGCAAACGCGATGTTCGATTTCGGACGCTCCGATCGCAACAAGCGCGTTGAGCTTGTGCCCGACTCCCTCTACCTCTGCTATTCGTCGGCAGCGTTTTTCATGGAGCAGTCGTTCGAGGGGTTCGATCAGGGCTTACGCTTGGCCCGCAAAGTCATTCAGATGGCACCAACCGTCGTGAACGGCTATCGCCAGCTTGCCCGCGCATACACGCTGGTGGGCGACGTTTCGATGGCCTGCGACATTTTGAATGCAGCGCTTGAGGTGTGCGTGGGACCCATTGATACGGCCATTGTGTATTACCAGCTGGGATATGCCTATTGGAAAAAAGGCGAACCGCGCCTTGGTGCAATCTGCTATCTGAAATCGATGACGGTTTCTCCTGTTGTTGCGGCTCAGGCTGGTGCCGAGCTGCGCGAGCTGATGCATGAGGAAGACTTGCCGGTGGTGGGGCGCCCCGAAATAGATGAAGGCCTTATTAAGGCAGGCGTTCCTGTTGCCCCCACGGCACCCGTGGTGGACGCGCTCATGGATGGAGCTGCTGCT
Source organism: Eggerthellaceae bacterium (assembly GCA_045545435.1). Taxonomy (GTDB): domain Bacteria; phylum Actinomycetota; class Coriobacteriia; order Coriobacteriales; family Eggerthellaceae; genus UMGS1502. The sequence goes on from JAZQAV010000209.1 coordinate 855, forward strand.
GCCACCGATGCGGGAATGTTCGCGGTGGCGCGCGATATGCTCACCACGGGTTTGCATTATCGTCCCGATGATGCACTGGTGAACGTGCTTCGCTCTTTGGGAAGCGAATAGCTTCCCACGTGCTTTTTCTTTGCTCAAATGAGGTACAATACCACCGCGCTTGTGCCAGGTGGCGTTTTGGCTTTGCGCAGAATACGGATTCAGATGGGCACGTATGCGAGGGCTGCGCTTTCGGGCGAGCTGTTACGCGCTTTGCAATACAAGGGGGATGAGGTATGGCAATTCAGCTTCCCGAGGGAACAAAAGATATGCTGCCCGCCGAGGCGGCTTTTTGGGAGCACTTCAAAGCAACAGCGGGTCAGATTTTCGGTGCGTATGGCTATGCGCCGGTGGTAACGCCCCTTATCGAGCAAACCGCTTTGTTCGTTCGTGGCATTGGCGAGGCAACCGACGTGGTTTCCAAAGAGATGTTCACGGCTATTTCGGGTGAGAATTTGAAAACGCTCTTGGGCGGTGGCCATATCAAAGAGAAGTCAAAGCTGTCGCTTCGTCCCGAAGGAACCGCTGGTGTCGTGCGTGCGGTGGTGCAGCACGATTTGGTTCCGCAGGGCGCGGCGCCAGTGAAGCTTATGTACGCAGGCCCCATGTTTCGTGCGGAACGCCCGCAGAAGGGGCGCTATCGCCAGTTCAACCAGGTGGGAATAGAGTGCCTGGGTGCCGAGGAGCCCTCAATTGATGCCGAGGGCATCATCATGCTCATGCGCTTTTACGAAGCCATTGGAATTCCGCGCGATTCGATGGAGCTGCTGATCAACTCCATGGGATGCGAGAAATGCCGCCCCAAGTATCGTGCGGCGGTGCGCGAGTTTATTGCTGCGCATGCGGGCGAGATGTGCGAGGACTGCAATCGCCGCGCCGACATAAACCCGCTTCGTGCATTCGACTGCAAGCAGCCTGGTTGCAAGGCGGTTATGGAAAATGCGCCGCGCATCACCGACTACCTGTGCGACGATTGCCGTGAGCATCACGATACCGTGAAAAGCTATCTTGATGCCGCGGGTTTGTCCTACGTCGAAGATCATCGGTTGGTTCGCGGTCTCGATTATTACACACGCACGGTTTTCGAGGTGCAGGCGCTTGACAGCAACTCCGCGCAAAATGCAATAGGCGGTGGCGGTCGTTACGACAAGCTTGCCGAAGAGGTGGGAGGCCGCCCCACGCCCGGGTTTGGCTTTGCGCTTGGTTTCGAGCGTTGCGCTATTGCGCTTGAGGCGGCTGGCGTTCATTTCGACGAGCCCTCGTACTGCACGTTGTTTGTCGCATGCGTTGAAGATGCGCAGCGCGCCCAGGCGTTCTCCTTGGTGCAGCAATGCCGCGACAAGGGCGTGGCAAGCGACATGTCGCATCAAAAGCGCAGCCTTAAAAGCCAGTTCAAATTGGCAAACAAGCTCAATGCACGTTACATTGTGACGCTTGGCCCCGATGAGGTGGCAGCAGGGGCTGCAACGTTGCGCGATATGCAAACGCATGAAGAGCGCGAAGTGAAATTCGAGGACATCGCAGAGGTGCTTGCTGCTTCCTGCTAGCTGCCCGGGAGCGGGCTCTCACGCAGTTTTTATGAAACAAGCGAGCCGCGCGGGCTGCATGTGCGCGCGATCACGGCGCATCCGAGCGAATGTGTGCGTGCGCGCGAAAGGCGCGCATCCGTGCGAATGCGTGCGCGTTAATAGGATGTGCATCTGTGAGCTGGCGCGGTTTTGGCCTGCGCGTTTTCGCGCTTACTAGCGTCTTGTGTGATTTGTAAACTGCGCGATGGGCGTCTTTTTCGGTGGGGTACAATAAGGCAGTTTCAACGAGGGCGAATGCTTGCGGGCTTGCCTGTTCAAGCGTGCGTCTCAAGGGTCGATGCGCAAAAGCGCGAGGAGCATAGAGCTTATTATGACGGATTATAAAAACGCATTCTGCATGCATACTGCAACCTGCGGTGAGCTGCGCAAAGAAGATGTAGATCGCGATGTTACCCTGACGGGTTGGGCGTGGCACACGCGCGACCATGGCGGTTTGATTTTTGTTGACTTACGCGACCGTGATGGATATACGCAGGTGGTGGTTGACCCCGATTGCGTGACGGCCGATGAATTCGCCTTGGCCGAGCATTTTGGCCGCGAAGATGTTTTGCGCTTCAGCGGCACGGTTCGCTTGCGCGGCGAGGGCATGGTTAACCCCAATATGGCTACCGGCGAAATCGAAGTGCTCGCGCGCTCCATCGAGGTGCTCAATAAGGCAACAACTCCTCCTTTCGCTATTGAAGACGGTATCGAAACCGATGAAACCACGCGCATGAAATGGCGTTATATGGATTTGCGTCGCCCCGAGATGTACGCAAACCTTAAATTGCGCCACGTGGTTGCCCAGGCAATGCGCGCTGCGCTGAACAAGCGCGATTTCCTTGAGGTGGAAACGCCCATTCTGGCAAATTCCACGCCCGAAGGCGCGCGTGACTACTTGGTGCCAAGCCGTCCGAACCCGGGCAAGTTCTATGCTTTGCCGCAAAGCCCCCAGCAATTCAAGCAGATGCTCATGATGGGTGGCATCGAGCGCTATTACCAAATTGCGCGCTGCTTCCGTGACGAGGACTTACGTGCCGATCGTCAGCCCGAGTTCACTCAGGTTGATATTGAGATGAGCTTCGTGGGCGAAAACGACGTCATGGATCTTATGGAAGGCGTTTTCCAGGAGGTTCTTGAGGCAGCAGGCGTGAAGCACGAATTCCCGCTTCAGCGTATGCCGTGGAAAGAGGCCATGGACCGATTCGGCTGCGACCGTCCCGACGTTCGTTTCGGCATGGAGCTGGTGGACATTACCGATTTGGTGCGTGGCTGCGGATTCAAGGTGTTCACGGGCGCGGTTGAAAACGGCGGCGTGGTGAAGTGCATCAACGCAAAGGGCGCTGGTGACTGGTCACGCGGCGATATCGAAAAGCTTGCCGAGGTTGCTGCGGCCAATGGCGCCAAGGGCATGGCATGGATCGCCTACACCACCGACGGCAAGGAAAAGAGCCCCATCATCAAGTTCTTGGGTGATGAGGTGCATGCCGCCATCAAAGAGGCTGCCGGCGTCGAGGCGGGCGACCTGCTGCTGTTCGCTGCCGATACGTACGCTACCGCAAGCGCCGTGCTTTCTGCGCTTCGCCTGCATATGGCCGATTTGCTTGGCATCGAGCGCGAAGGTCACGCGCTTTTGTGGATCGTCGATTTCCCCATGTTCAAACTTGACGAGGAAACCAAGAAGTACGCCGCTGAGCATCATCCGTTTACCATGGTGGCCAAGCAGGATTGGGACAAAATTGAAACTGACCCGCTGGCGTGCTCAAGCTATGCCTACGACATTGTCATGGACGGCTTCGAGATGGGTGGCGGTTCCATCCGTATTCACGATGCCGAACTGCAAAAACGCGTTCTGCGTCGCTTGGGTCTTACCGACGAGGACATCGACGAGAAGTTCGGCCATCTTATTCACGCGCTTGAACTGGGCGCGCCTCCGCATGGCGGCATTGCATTGGGTCTTGACCGCTTGGTCATGCTCTTGGCTGGCGCGAGCTCGATTCGCGATGTTATTGCTTTCCCCAAAACCTCTTCGGCTTCTGATCCTATGACCGGTGCGCCTTCCGAGGTTACGGGCAAGCAGCTTAAAGAGGTAAGCTTGCGTTTGCTGTAGTAGCATCCAGCGCGCACCCGTCGCTTCATGCTTGTTGAGCCCGGTTTACGTACAATGCGCGCAAAGCTCGCGAAAATGGTAAAAAAGACGCGTTGTGTAGAGGACCGCGCCCCGTTCATTTGGGCGCGGCCCTTTCTTTTTTACGAACGACCAGGTCAGCGTTTTGCGCATTATTCTTGACTCGTGAAATCTTGCGAATTCGTCTCAGAATTGCCGCCTGAATGCGTTCGATTCTTGCATAACGCGTCTTTTTTGCCATCAGGGGACGCAAATGTAGCGAATCATCCAAGCTGCGCCTGCTATTGTGCGAGAAGTCTCCAAATCGCCGCTTCGCGCACCCTCGTTTGCGCACTCTGGTCCGGGCGCCTACGTGCCTGCGTGCCTATGTGCTTATGTGCTTATGTGCTGATAGACGAATGGTTTGCACGCGTTTTTGCTGACAGGGGCGAAGGGCACACCCGTATTTCATTAATCGCAAAATCATGTGCGATCGTTTCGTCATACTTGATGTCGGGCGTGTGGAAAAGCTTGTTTCGCGTTCGCATTGCACGATTGTCATTGCCACCTGGTTTGCGGGAATAGGCGTTGGCAGAGTGCTAGTCGAGCTGGGGTGGGGCCTTTGTTTTCCTTTCGTATGCGCTTGCCCAAGGAGCGTGCAATTATTTCAACAACTTGCTCGAAACGATAAATGCTCATCAACTGATTTGGGGTTACGTCTAGTACGTTGTAACCAGCATGGATGATGGTGTTGCGACGTAGTGCGTCGGCTTGACGTCGGGTTTCGTCATGGTGTTTGGCGCTATCGTATTCAAGATCGAGCTTTGCGTTTCCCCAAACGGCATCGCCAAGCGCAAAGTGTAGCCCTGAATTTAGCTGCTCTTCTTTCGATAACTTTATGCAGCGATTCATTTCTGGCATTGGGAGGCCGTAACCGCCAAGTCGGTTTGGAAGCGTGATGCGCAGTGCCATTCTTGTTTCCATCGGAGAATTTGATTGTTCAACTACATAATTTAGGCCTGATCTCAGTTTTGACGGATGTTTCTTTGGGTACAACTCTTCAATCGATGTCAGTAAAGATTGCCGTGTTGTGATTGGGCGACGTGCTTTAATGTCGCCGCGCTGGTCGATGCAGTAATTTGCGCAAAGCATAGAGCCCAACAGGGCAACTCCTATCTCATCCGTGTATCTTGCAAGTTGAATAAAACACAGCTCAGGCGAAACGACGTATATACCCTTATCGACCTTCCTGAACGGTGCCGTGGGTAACCTAGATTCCCAAATTCTGCACTTATGATGGGCCGAGCTGCCTCGAAAGCTTTTTGAAGGGACGAGAACTTCGACTATTTCGTCTTCGATGCCGTAGGCGGTGAAGTCGATAGAAGCGATCGCTTGGGCCGTGTGGGCGCAGTTCGACATGGCCGCAATGCGCGAACGTGTTCCTGGTTGAGCGCAATGCTCATAAAAGGAGCGGGCGGTGTTGTGTGTGAGGAAGATATTCATGCGCAAAAGATTATGTTTGCGCACGTGTGAAGTGGAGCGAATTCGAGATGCGTTTTGATGCTGTTGGTCTGCGTTGGAAAAACGTTGCAAATTCGGTTGCCATGAGGTCGTTTGGATTGCCCGTTTTCAAGTGGACATCTCAAGCGTGTTCTAAACCCCGATTGTGGCAATCCGCCACAGGAAGGTACGCAAAATGGCAAAAAAGACGCGATTTGCAGTGCGATAAGATGCCGCAAGATGGCGAGTTGGCCAATGTGGGTGGCCTACGATCAAAAAACACCTGTTCAAACGCACTTGTTTTTCTTTGTGCTGATTTGTTTGGGTGCTTTTGTAGGTAAAGGCGCGCCGATAGATGCGATCATTGGGGCAATGGCTTACACGGCGCGCTTTTTTTGCCATCGGGAGCGCGTTGGGCGCGCTGTTTGGCCGCAGGGGTCGCGCTGTTTGGCCGCAGGGGCATGCTGTTTAGCCATCGGGGCGTGCTGGGCGCTTGTTATGGGCTTCGCTGCCGCAATTGCGTGTGCAACGTACCCGTGCATTCGTCATTCTCGCTGTGTTTTGCGCGCGAAGTAGCGCCTTGGGAGGTTTGGTAATTCAGCGATGGTCGCGAATAGCTTGTATTTCCGAAATGCTATCGTGTTGCACTGAAATCGCTCGATGCCTTAAGTGCATCAAGTACTGTTGGCGGCTGATATGTAATCAAACGAAAGAGGCTCCCGTGAAAGTTGCCAGACCCTATCCGAAGGCCACCATCACCCCGAAAGGAGAGCGGGCGCTGCTCTCCGGCCATCCGTGGGTATACGAGGCGGAAGTTGTATCGCTGGAAGCTGGCGCGAACGCTGCGGATGCGCCTGCGGGCGAGGTGCCCAACGGCTCCATCGTTGATGTGTTCAGCCGCAAGGGCTCTTACCTGGGCTCCGGTATGCTTTCGGCAAACAGCAAGATTCGCATCAGGCTTATCACGCGCAATGCAAACGATGCGTTTGACCGCGCGTTTTGGGAACGCAAAGTGCGCTGGGCGTGGGAGCATCGAAAAACGGTGATGGCAAACGACCTTTCCAGCTGCCGCGTGATCTTCTCTGAAGCCGATGGTTTTCCGGGCCTCATCGTCGATAAGTTCGAAGATGTCTTGGTAACGCAGATGCTCACGTTTGGCATGGAACGCGCGAAGAACGCGGTGTTCTCAGCGCTTCTTTCCGTGTTTGAAGCGGAAGGCGTTTCCCTCCGCGGCATATACGAGCGAAACGATGTGTCAACGCGCAAGTTGGAGGGCCTTGAAGAAACCGTTGGATGGTACGAGCCGTCTGTTCGCGATGCTTCCCAGATGGGCGAAACGTCGGTTCAGATTGTCGAAAACGGCGTGAAATACCTGGTAGATTTCGAGAATGGCCAGAAAACGGGGTTTTTCCTCGACCAGAAGTACAACCGCCGTGCCGTGGGGGCGATGGCGGCTGGCAAGCGCGTGCTCGATTGCTTTACGCATACGGGCTCGTTTGCGCTTAACGCCGCGTGCTCGGGTGCGGCGTCGGTGTGCGCAGTTGACATTTCGCAGCGCGCTATCGACCAAGCGCGCGCCAATGCGCAGCTCAACGGCGTGGAAGACCGCATGAGTTTCGTGTGCGCTAATGTTTTCGAGCTGCTCACCGATTTGGAGCAGCGTCGGGTACGCGACTACGACTTCATTATTTTGGATCCGCCCGCTTTCACAAAAAGCCGCCGCAACATCGATGCGGCAATGCGCGGCTACAAGGACATCAATTATCGTGCGCTGCGCATCTTGCCGCGTGGTGGGTACCTTGCCACATGCTCGTGCTCGCACTTCATGGATACCGAACGCTTTAAGGCTATGCTGGCATCGGCGGCGCATGATGCAGGCGTGCAACTGCGTCAAATTGAGCAACGCCAGCAAGCTCCCGATCATCCCATTTTGTGGGGCGTTCCAGAAACCGATTACCTGAAGTTCTTCCTATTCCAGGTTATCTAGGGAAAACGGCGGCGTGCGCAGCGCGAAAACGCAAGCGGAGGGCACCGCGCGAAAACGCAAGCGGTGCGAAAAGGTGCGCAGCGCGAAGGGTTTTGCGGCTTTAGGGTGGGGTCCGAAGTAGCGCTACGGAAAGAGTTCGAAGGTAGGGTGGCCACTAATTGCAAGCCAAGGGCGCAGCTCGTTCGGGGCTTATGTGCTTTTGGTTCGCGCTTGCTTTGCAGGTGGCGGCCCCTCACGGCTTGAACTATACTACCAAACCGTCTCGGAGTATTTCGAATGGGCTGGGACGGCGCCAAGTTCCGAACCTGGTCAGGTCTGGAAGGAAGCAGCCATAAGGGACCGCTGACGAGCGTCCCCGCCTATTCGGGATACTCTTTTTGTATCCGATGTCAGGCGAAAAGCGCTTTGCCGCTCTTGTCGCACACGCTTGCTTGCGAAAGGCCCCGATGGACTTCCTGCTCAATCTGTTAAGTGACCCGCGCACCGCAATTGCCGGATGGATCGTGACACTCGGTCCGGTATTTGTGTATACGCCGCTGTTCTTAATTGTGTTCATTGAGACGGGCATCGTGTTCTTTCCGTTTTTGCCTGGCGACTCGCTTCTGTTTGCTGCAGGGGTGTTTTCGGCCGACGGCGGCGGCCTCAACGTATTTGTGACCCTGTTGGTGTTCTACGCTGCTGCAATATTGGGGAACACCTCCAACTATTGGATTTCGCGCTTTTTCGGGTCGCGCATTATCGATTCGGGCAAGGTTAAGGCGCTCACTCCCGAGCGCATGGCAAAACTCGATCACTTCTTTGCGAAGTACGGCGGTCTCACCATCATCATCACGCGCTTCATGCCCTTCTTTCGGACGTTTGCCCCGTTTGTGGCGGGCATGGGCCACATGAATTTCGGAAAGTTCACCTTCTTCAATGCCGTGGGCGGCATCTCATGGGTAAGCTTGTTTGTTCTGGTCGGCTACTTCTTTGGTGGCATTCCCTTCGTGCAAGACCACTTCGAGATTATCGTGTTGGGCATCGTGGGCGTGTCGGTTTTGCCCGCATTCATCGGAGCCGTGAAAGGCGCCCTTAACGCACGCAAAAACAAATAGCTTCTAAACTTTGGTAAGGGAAGCCTCAAGTGGCGGGATGCGCGCAGAGGTTTTTGCGGGCTTTGCCCAAGCGCGTCAAGGCGGCATATGTCGCTTGCACGCTGCTGCCGCTTTTGCGCGCGCGATTGCGCCGCTTTGCGTTATCATTTCCGTTGATTCATCACATGGTTCGAAAAGGCGAGTGGCATCATGGCAGAAGCGTTGTACCGAAAATACCGTCCGCAAATATTTGAGGACGTCATTGGGCAAGAGCCCATCGCGCGCACGTTGAAAAACGCGATTGCGCAGGACAAACTGAGCCACGCCTACTTGCTGTGCGGACCGCGCGGCACGGGCAAAACCACCACGGCGCGCCTTATCGCGAAAGCGCTTCTGTGCGAACATGGCCCCACTCCCAATCCTGATGGCACCTGCGAGGATTGCCGCATGATTGCCGACGGCGTGCATCCCGATGTGTACGAGCTGGACGCCGCAAGCCGCACCGGTGTTGAGAACGTGCGCGAGGAAATTATCAGTCGCGTTCAGTTCGCTCCCACGCGCGGGCGCTACAAGGTGTACGTGATCGACGAAGTTCACATGCTTTCAACCGCGGCGTTCAATGCGCTTCTGAAAACGCTCGAGGAGCCGCCTGACCACGTGGTGTTCGTGTTGTGCACCACCGATCCCCAAAAGGTTCCCGACACCATTCAATCGCGTTGCCAGCGCTTCGACTTTCATCGCATATCGGCGGAGGCCATGGTATCGCGCTTGGGTGCCATCTGCGTTTCCGAAGGGGTTGAGTTTGAGGGTGACGCTCTTGACCTTATTGCCCATCGCGCCGAGGGAGGCATGCGCAACGCGCTCACGTCGCTCGAGCAGATAATTGCCTTCGAGAACGGTCGCGTGACGCTGGCCGGTGCAGAGCGAATTTTGGGTTCGGTTGATTCGAACGACATGGCCGAAATCATCCAGGCGGTTGGCAAACGTGACGTTGCTGCTTGTTTCAGGTGGGTGGCCGATTACGTGGAAACGGGAGCCGACCTTGCCCAGTTCGTTCGCGATATGGCCGAGCATGTTCGCAATATGTACGTGCTCACGATGGCCGGTGACGATATAGAGCTGAACATTCCCGACACCACGCGCCGCGAGCTCATTGAAGAGCGCCAGTGGTTTGGCGAGAACCGCCTTGCGCGTTTGCTGGGTGTTTTAGGCGATCTTTCGGTTGAGCTGAAAGACTCTTCCAACCAGCGCCTTTCGTTTGAAATAGCGCTCACGCGCATGGTTCGCCCCGACTCCGATTTAACCATTGCGGCGCTCGCAGAGCGCGTTGAGGCATTGGAGAGCGGTTATTCGGCCGTTGCGCACGTGGTAAGCGAGCCGCCGCATGCCGCAGCGAGTGCGCCTGTGGCAAATGCTCCTGTGGCAAATGCTCCTGTGGCAAGCGCCCCTGTTGTTGGCGCGCCGCAAGCCGCCCCAACAAGGCCTGCGGTTGCCCAGCACCCTAATTCGGCAAACGCGCCCGAAGAGCTCAGCGACGCTCAGATAAAGCTGCGCGAACTGCAGCGTGAGCGCGTGTACAGGCAAGAAGAGGCTCGTCAGAAGGCTTGGCGCCAGCAGGCGCAACCACGGCCTGCTGCCCAAAGGGAAGCAGCCCCTGCGGCTCCCGCTGAAACATCCTATGCGGCTGCTGGCATGCCGGCACGCTCCAGCGCGCCGGAAGCTGCCCCTGCGCCTGCATCCGCGGCTCCTGCGGCATCTTCGCCCGCATCCTCACCGTTTGGCAACCCTGCGGCTTTGCAGCGGGTTTGGCAGTCGGCGCTTGTTTCCCTGAAGAAACAAAAAGCCGCTTACAGCGTGCTGTTCATGAACACCAAAGTTGCCTTCGATGAGGCGAAGGGGTGTTTGGTGATAACGTTTCCCCAGGAGAACGCCTTCGCTTACAAATCGGTTCAACGTCCCGATGTGCGCGATACCCTTGCCGCGGCTCTTGCCCAGGCTGCGGGTTCGCCCATAAGTTTCGTGTACGCTCAAGGGGCTTCCGCGAGCGCGCCTGCTGCGCCTGCGCCCCCTGCGGCACCTGCGGCAAAACCGGCGCCTGCGGTTCGACCTGCGCCAGCACCCGCACCTGCGCCCGTACCCGCACCTGCACCTGTGCCCGCGCCCGCGCCGAAGCCGGCGCCAGCGCCTGCTCCGGTTGCGGTACCGGCCCCGCCTGTCGCGCCAGCGCCCGCGCCTGCGCCCTACGATGAGCCCGTACCCTACGATGATTACGTTCCCTACGACGAACCGGTGCCTTACGGCGACGACGCGGCTCCTTACGACGAGGCGGCGCCCTACGACGATCTGCCGCCCTACGATGACATGCAAGCTGTTCCTGCACGGGCGCCTCAAACCAACAGCGCGTCCGATCGCGCCAAAGACGTTCCTTCGGCGCAAGCTGGCAACCAAGAGGCTGCAGATGACGTGCCCGCCGACCTCCAAGCTCTGCTGCAGGCCGGTTT
>JAZQAV010000210.1:0-15179 GCA_045545435.1 Eggerthellaceae bacterium
CGCAGATGGAGCCGCCAGCCCGGGACTAGCTGCCCGGGGCTGGCGGAATAATGCCACTTGACATCTCGATGAGCATATGTGGGGTTTTGCGCAATGTCTTCAGCCATGTAAGCCCAATAAATGCGATTAACTCACCAACTAAAGCCATTTTTTGGCAAAAGTTACCGATTTGGCTGACTGGGGGCAAAGAATGGGGTAAACGTCAACGAAATGCCCTTGCTCGCTTGCGCATATGCCTCAGGCAAGGTATATGCGCCATGCTCGACGTATGCCCCAGGCCAGATATATACGTCACGCGGGATTGGCAAAAGCGCAGATGCAATCGCCGGCAACGGTGTTTGCTGCGCTTGACGTGTAAGGCAACAATTCGAGTGCAAATAAAGAGAGCGGCCCTGTTAAAGGGGCCGCTCATGGTGTCAAACGATGTTTGGCTGCCGCTTAATGCAGCGGCTTAATGGTTGGCTGCAAGGTATTGCGCGCAGTTGCGGCACCTTGGCAGGATGTGCAGTGATCGCAGCTGCATCCAGAAGACGCGCAATCGGTTTTGGCGGGGGATTCTTTGCCGTCTTCATGCGAGCATCCGCAGCAGCTTTCTTTTTTGAAGAAAACGGATCGGATTGCAAGGGCGACGATGGCAATCACAACCAGTAAAATAACCCAGCTTGCGAAATTCATCTCCATCATCCTTTCTTAGTGCCATTTCGGCAAATACCTCAATAAAAGTAGCCTTCAATCAAGCTGCTCATCCCGCGCGATGCGATTGTGCGGGATGAGCTTGCTGGTTACGCGTGCGAATTACGCGGCTGCAGGGGCAGTTTCTTTTGCCTGCATTTGGCCCTTAGGCATGGGGCGGAACAGACCGAACAGGATAGCCGCTACGATGATGAAGGCTACTACCGTGCCGATGCCGAAGGATCCGGTGACTACAAGCTTGCCGATCTGGTAGATGCACAGGGCAATTGCATAAGCCCAGCCGCACTCCCAACCGATTGCAGCCCAGAACCATTTGTTGAAGCCGCCCATCTCACGCTTGATGGCACCCATTGCAGCGAAGCAGGGAGCGCACAGGAGCTGGAACGTCATGAACGAGAAGGCTGCAACGGGGATAAGCTCGGTAGCGCCTGCGGTAACGCCAAGGGACTGCAGGAAAGCGGTCGACCAAGCAACTCCGGAGCCGCCGAACAGAACGGCCATGGTGCCGATAACGTTCTCTTTTGCGATAAGGCCGGTAACAACGGTGGAAGCGGCTTGCCAGCTTGCGAAACCAAGCGGAGCGAAGATCCAAGCGAAAGCATTTCCGAAGTAAGCGAGCAGCGAGTGATCCATAAGCTCTTCGCCAACCCACATGAATTCGCCTTCGTAGATACCGTAACCAGACAGGAACCAAACGATGATGGTTGCCAGAAGGATGATGGTACCGGCTTTCTTGATGAATGCCCAGGCGCGTTCCCACATGCTGCGCAGCAGGTCAACGAAGCGCGGCAGACGGTACTCGGGAAGCTCCATGATGTAGGGGGTGGTTTCGCCCATGAACGGCTTGGTCTTCTTCAGGATGATGCCGGAGATGATGATGGAGCCGATGCCCATGAAGTAGGCAAGAGGCGCAACCCACCAAGCGCCGCCGAACACAGCGGAAGAGATAAGCGCGATGATAGGCAGTTTTGCGGAGCAGGGCATGAAGGTGGTGGTCATAACCGTCAGGTGGCGGGAAGACTCGGACTCGATGGTGCGCGATGCCATGACGCCAGGTACGCCGCAGCCGGTGCCAACGATCATGGGGATGAACGTTTTGCCGGAAAGGCCGAAGCGACGGAAGATACGGTCAAGGATGAAGGTGACGCGCGCCATGTAGCCGCAACCCTCAAGAATAGCAAGCAGGAAGAACAGGATCATGATCTGGGGAACGAAGCCCAAGACAGCGCCAACGCCAGCTACGATACCATCAAGGATGAGGTCGTACAGCCAGTCTGCGCAACCAACGGCCTCAAGCGCGCCGCCAATAAGGACGGGAATGCCGGGGATCCAGATGCCGTATTCGCTGGGCTCACCAGGAGCGGGAACTTTAACACCCTGAGCAACTGCCTCGCCGGTTTCCTCGTCGGTAACCTCACCGTCGAAGCTGTAAATGATTGCTTCGGTGGTTGCGGAATGGCCAGCGGCTTCAATCTCCTCGTTGCGCTCATCGGCAAGAGCCTGCGCACGAGCTTCGTTGGCGTCGCCCATGTATACGTAGTAGTCAACCTCGGTGGATTCCTCTTCGTCAACAACAGGGTAGGAGGCAATTACATGCTGAGCTGCGGCGTCACGTTCGAACGTGGCCAGCGCGGTCTTGAATTCGGCCGACTCCAGGTCGGCGTCTTCTTCGGCATCGGGCCCAATAAAGGTCGAAATCTTTTCGGTGTCAACGCCGGCTTCCTCGGCTGCAGCCAAGAACTCGCCGATAGCGGTTTGAGCCTCGTCGTAGGCTCCGGTTTCTTCGTCGTATTTGGCCTGAACGCTAGCATCGGGATTAACGATTGCAACAGGGTCAAGGAACCAGCCGTCGCCGAACACACCATCGTTGGCCCAGTCGGTTGCCACGGTGCCCACGGTTGAGACGGAGATGTAATAGATGGCAATGATGATAAGAGCGAAAATGGGAAGTGCCAGCACGCGGTTCAACAGTACACGGTCGATTCGCTCGGTCGTGTTGTCTTTGGGTTGGTTGCGGTCAAGAACGTCATCGATGAAGCCGGCGATATAGTTGTAACGAGCGTCGGCGATGACCGCATCAGATTTGTCGCCGAAACGAGCCTCAACAGCGCGAATGTGTCCGTTAATGTCCTCGATGCTGCCATGATCGGCCCTCACGCGCGGATCGCGCTCAAGGAACTTGATGCAGTGGAAGCGCTCGAGTGAGGGGTCAACCTCTTTCGGCAGGCTTTCGGCCAAGTGGCCCAGCAGCTGCTCGAGTTCGGGGGAGAAGGTGCAGGGAGTAGGTGCTTTCCCGCTGGCTGCAGCCTGTTTGACAGCGGCCACTACCTCGTCAACACCATCGCCATGCAGCGCGGATACCTCGACTACAGGAAGATCGAGGGCCTCGGAAAGCGCTTTTGAATTGATTTTAATGCCGCGCTTCTCAAGGATGTCCATTTGGTTAAGCGCGATAACCACTGGCGTGCCAAATTCCATGAGCTGCGTGGTAAGGTACAGGTTGCGCTCAAGGTTCGATGCGTCAACGATGTCAAGGATTACGTTGGCTTCTCGGCTCTCAAGATAATCGCGCGCGACAATTTCCTCGTTGGAATACGGCGTGAGCGAATAGATGCCCGGGAGGTCAACCACCTCAACGTCATCTTCGTTTTTGAGCTTACCGGTTTTTCTTTCAACCGTTACGCCGGGCCAGTTTCCCACAAACTGGCGATTGCCTGTCAGCTGATTAAACAGCGTCGTTTTGCCGGAATTGGGATTTCCGACAAGTGCTATGTTGATGGGCATAAACCATCCTTCCCTTTAATCGGGCTTTTAAAACCTTGATGAAATTGAATGGATGCATGCGCAGCCAAAGGGCCTACGCGCAGCACGGTGTCGTGGTTAAGCGCTCATTACCTCGATGTTAGCGGCATCCGAGCGACGCAGCGACAAATGGTAACCACGAACGGTGATGTCAATGGGGTCACCAAGTGGCGCAATTTTGACAACGCTGATCTTCGCGCCTTTTGTAATGCCCATGTCCATAATGCGGCGACGAATTTCTCCGTTATCGTTGAGTTTGGTAACGATGCAGCTGTTTCCAACTTCGATATCGTTTAGCGTCATGATGTCCTCGCAATCATTAATGTTACAGTTAGCTAACAGAATGTTAAAGATGGAAAACAAAAAAGTCAACAAGAACTTACTTAAAGAAAAAAATTATTTTAAGCAAACAAATAACAATCATAATACCTGTTCACAGTCAAACAGATATAAAAGATTAAAGTTAGTTATATACATTTGTGAGCAATAAATAATGCCGATAAACACCCGTTGAAGACTTCTTGTGCGCCACTATCTCCATGGAATAAATGAAGGAATTGTGCGCAGGGGAGAAGCGTTTTCGTCGCTTCTTCTGCACGGTGCTTACCGTAATGAAGAGCCCTTCATGGAGCTTTTAGTTAACCTCAACATGGTGATTGGCAAGCCGTGATATAATCTCACCGCTTTAGTACTCTATAGTGATTTAGCTTACCTGTTGCGGCTGCTTCTGGCGTCTCTTGTGGTTGAGCTTGCACGTATAGGGAGCGTGTTCGCTTAATGCGAACGTGCAAAAATGTGCATGTCGCGGCAGGTAGCCGCACAAAAGGAGGACCAATGAAGAAAACCAAGTTGATAGTCGCCCTGTGCGCGACGCTGGCTTTGGGCTTGTTCGCCCTCGCTGGTTGCGGCTCCAATTCCGCTGGATCCGCTTCCGCATCGGGTTCGGCGTCTGCATCTGCGTCTGCGTCGGGTTCCGCATCTGCATCAAGCGCAAGTTCTGGCACGTTCACGCTGGTCGTGGGCTTTGATGCCGAGTTCCCGCCTTACGGCTATGTTGCCGATGACGGTTCGTACACCGGCGTTGACCTTGACCTTGCCCAGGAAGTTTGCAAGCGCAATGGCTGGGAGTTCAAGGCGGAGGCAATTGACTGGGATGCCAAGGACGCTCTTTTGAATGCAGGTACTATCAACTGCATTTGGAACGGCTTTACCATTGAAGGTCGCGAAGGCGATTATGAATTCTCGCAGCCTTACATGCGCAATGCGCAAGTGCTGGTTGTGCGTGCCGATAGCGATATCAACTCGCTTAATGACCTTGCTGGCAAGCATGTTATGACCCAAACTGACTCTGCTGGTCTTGACGTCCTCACGAATGAGGAAAGCGAATACGCTGAAATTTCCAAGACCTTCGCTGGCGGCAAGCCCGAGACGCTTGGCGACTACAACAACATCTTCATGCAGCTTGAGTCTGGCGCTGTTGACGCTGTTGTATGCGACCTCTCCGTTGCCGCACGTCAGATGGCTGCAAAGCCCGATGCCTTCAAGCAGGTTCAGGAGCTTAACGCCGAAACCTTTGGCGTTGGCTTCAAGCTGGGTGAAGTTGCTCTTGCTGGCACCGTTTCCCAGACTTTGAAGGAAATGTACGAGGACGGCACCGTTGCCCAGATCCTCGAGAAGTACGCCGATCAGGCTGTTTCCATTGACAACTGGCTTCTGAAGTAGCCAGGGCTTATGTCTTAGTCGTGTGCACCCCTTGTCATATGCGAGGGGTGCACATTTGTTTAGCTTTTGCGCTCGGCTGATACCAGCCAAGCAGCTGTTTTGCCAGCTTGCTGGCCATGCTGGTTGGTTTCAGCCGTTCAATTAAACGTTTAAGGATGCCGGTTATGCGCAATCGGCAATGAAGCAAACGAGAGAAGGCGTTTCGTGGAATTCGGAACCATGATGTATCTGCTGGGCCAGGGTCTTATCCTGACCATCCAGATTTTCTTTGTCACGCTGTTAGGGTCGCTGCCGCTTGGCATCGTGATTGCACTGTGTCGCATGAGCAAGTTCAAACCACTTTCAGCGCTTGCGCGTGTGTACATATCGTTCATGCGTGGCACGCCGCTCATGCTGCAGCTTATGGCGCTTATGTTCGGACCCTATTATTTGTTCCATATTCCGCTGAGCCCCGATTGGAAGTTCTGGGCGTGCGACATTGGCTTCATCCTCAACTATGCGGCTTATTTTGCGGAGATATACCGCAGTGGCATCCAGTCGATTCCGCGCGGTCAATACGAGGCTGCTGAAGTGCTTGGCTACACCCGTGCGCAAACATTTATGAAAATTGTGCTGCCTCAGGTAATCAAGCGTATTTTGCCTGCGATGGGCAATGAGGTTATCACGCTGGTGAAAGATACCTCGCTGGCATTTGTATTGGGCGTTATGGAAATGTTTACCGAGGCCAAAGCTATTGCCGCCTCGCAAACCAGTATGGTTCCCTACGTTATAGCTGCCGCAATTTACTGGGTAATCAATATATTCATCGAGTTCGTGCTTGGCAGAATAGAGAAGCGGCTCGATTACTATCACGATTAGTACGGGTTCGGAGTACAGCCATGATTGAAGAGCAAAACACAAACGACGTCATCGTGTCGTTGAGTCATGCGAAGAAGAGCTTTGGCGACAATATGGTGCTGAAAGACATCTCTCTATCGGTTCACCGCGGGGAAGTGCTTTCCATCATCGGTCCCTCCGGTGGCGGTAAGTCAACATTGCTGCGTTGTTGCACGCTGCTTGAGACCCTTGACTCGGGATCGCTTACCTATGAGGATATTGATGTTGCGGTAGACCATGATGGTCGTGCGGTCTATGGGTCAAAGGATGTGCTGCGCCGTGCGCGCCAGAAGTTTGGTCTGGTGTTCCAAAACTTCAATTTGTTTCCGCATTACACGGTTATGAAGAACATCATCGATGCGCCCATCAATGTGCAAAAAGTGCCTAAAGAGCAGGCGATGGAGCGCGCCCGTGAACTGCTGGACAAGATGGGCCTTTCAGGCAAGGAAGACATGGTGCCAAACCAGCTTTCCGGCGGTCAACAGCAGCGCGTTGCCATTGCGCGCGCCTTGGCGCTCAACCCCGATGTGCTGTATTTCGATGAGCCTACCAGCGCACTTGATCCCGAGCTCACCAAGGGTGTTCTGAAGGTAATTCGTCAGCTTGCCGAAGAGCATATGACCATGGTTATCGTCACGCACGAAATGGCGTTTGCACGCGATGTGTCCGATACGGCTATTTTCATGGATGGCGGCGTTATTGTCGAGCAAGGCCCTGCGTCTGAGGTTATCGGCAACCCGAAAGAAGAGCGCACGCGCGCGTTCTTGCACGGCGCCGAAGACTGATAAATCACCGTGTAAACCTTAAGTTTACAAAGCTCATTTTGCTAAATATAGTCCTTATTCCCAGCTCAAAAGCCAGTTGGTACATTAAACCCATCAAAGATGCGAAAGGCGCGTCTGATAGCTTGAAGGGGGATTTAATGAAGAAATCAACTGAGAAGCTTCTGGTACTCGGCATGGACGGTATGGATCCTCGCCTTACCCTGAGGTACATGGCAGAGGGTGCTATGCCCAACACCAAGAAGCTCATCGAAATGGGTGCAGCTCGTGAGGACCTCACGCTCATCGGTGGTCATCCTACCGTAACGCCGCCCATGTGGACCACGCTTGCCACGGGTGCTACGCCTTGCGTGCACGGCATCAGCGAGTATTACGCACATGATCCTGAGCGTCTTGACGCGATGCTGTACAACTTCGACTCCACGCGCTGCCGCGCAGAACCGCTGTGGAACGTTTCCGCAGAAGCCGGCATCAAGACGCTGGTTTGGCACTGGCCCGGCTCCTCTTGGCCTCCCACCTCTGAGAACCCCAACCTCTCCGTTGTTGACGGTACTCAGCCTGCAGGCCCCAACCTGGGCATCGCCGCTGTTGACACCGAGAAGGTTATGATCGCCAGCGAGAAGCAAGATCAGCTCCGCTACATCAACAAGCTTGCTTCTGACGACCAGATCGAGTGCTACATCCCCGGTATGGAAGTTGAGTCCAGCGACGAGCTGTCCACCTTCGAGAAGGTTGGTGCTCAAGAGGTTCGCGGTGTAGCAATCTCCATCGAAGAGACCCAGCACGACTTCTCCGACACCCCCTTTGACTGCGTATTTACCCCCATCACCGAGGCAACCGGCTGGGCAGACGCACCTGAAGGCGCAAAAGAGTGCATCCTTCTGAATGCTCGCGGCCTTATCCGTCGTCCTTGCCTGATCCTCAAGAACGAAGAGGGCATTTACGATCGCGTAGCCATCTACAAATCCAAGAAGGAAACCGAGCCTTTGTTCGTCGCCAAGAAGGGCGTCTACGAGATGAACTACATCGACGAGGCGTACAAGAGCGAAGACGAGAAGGTTATGGCCAACCGCAACGTGCGCATCATCGAGATGGCCGAAGACGGCTCCAAGGTTCGCATGTGGGTTTCTTCTGCAATGGACTTCCACAACAACACCTTGTGGCATCCCAAGGCCCTGCTCGAGGACATCACCGAGCATGTTGGCTATCCGCAGCCTACCAGCACCGCTGTTGGCAACGAAGAAGTGCTTCTGCGCGACGTTGTTGTTGCCACCTGGACCGCTTGCGCTAACTGGAACGCCGCTTCCATCAAATGGTTGGCTCGCCAGCGCGACTACAAACTCATCTTCTCGCACTTCCACAGCATCGACCTTCAGGGCCACCTCATGCTCCACAACCTGCGCGAGGGCACGCCCTACATCTCTGCCGAGGCCTATCAGCAGCTGTTCAAGGAAGTGTACATCCAGGCCGACGATTACATCGGTGAGCTCATGGAGCTTTTGGACGAGGATTGGACCATCCTGCTCATCAGCGACCATGGTCAAACCGTTTCCGAGTACGGCCGCAACACCTTCTTCTGCGGTCTTAAGGCTGTCAACGCTGCGTACTTCAAGGATTGGGGCTACATCACCCTCAAGAAGGACGAGGACGGCAACGACACCCATGAGATCGACTGGAGCAAGACGGTTGCAGTTCCGCAGCGTTCGAACTCCATCTTCATCAACCTCAAGGGCCGTCAGCCTTACGGCATCGTTGATCCGAAGGATAAGTACGAGCTCGAAGAGCGCATCATGACCGACATGTACCAGCTCACCGATCCTAAGACCGGCCACCGCGTGTTCTCGATCGTCCTGCGCAACAAAGACGCCATCAACCTGGGCGTTGGCGGCAAGGACGCCGGCGACATCATCTACTACCTCGCTGAAGGCGTAACCGGCGAGCACGGCGATTCGCTGTCAACCACCTACGGCATCCATGACACGTCCGTGTCTTCGATCTTCGTAGCTGCTGGTCCTGGCATCAAGAAGCATTACGTGACCGACCGTTACATTCGCCATCAGGACGTAACTCCTACCGTGGCAATGCTCATGGGTCTCGAGATGCCCGCTCAGTGCGAGGGCGCTCCGGTTTACCAAATCTTCTCGAACAAGCTGTTCGACTAGTTTAGGTTTTTGAGCTTGGCCGGTGCTCACAAGGCGCCGGCCAAGCCTTCGTGTTGTGGTCGTTGGGAATAGCTATCGAGTCAAGAAGCGGTTTTACTGGTAGCGCCGTGTTAAGGAATCGGTTATATAGCTTGCAAGTTCCTGAAGGTCATAGCACAGAGGTTGGTTCTTGCCGTAAAGGAAGCCAACCTCAGCGGTAATGTTGTCTTTGATTGGGACAATTCTACGGTTTTCTTGGGGGGTCATGGTCTCATAGCTTTTGAAGACCTGGGCGAACGACAGCGATTCGCGATCGTTTTTGAGCATGTTCTGGTATATCTGAAAGCTCGCAACAGAACGAACCGCTGCCGGCTTGCCGAAAAGCTTCAAAAGGGGAAGCACAATATCTTCTGTTGGCTTATACAGCAAGAGAGGGTGCTTCAGTATGGTGGCCATCGAGATCGAATCGTAGTGACTGATACTTAAATCGTTCGGAACACTGCAGTGATAACGACTTGAAATGATGGGATAGAACGAAAGCCCTGGCTTCGTGGAGATATCGGGAATCATCTGCCCGTTATAGAAGTAAGCGGAAATCATCGGGAGGTTGTTTCCGCATCCTTTAAGGCTTACGGAATCAACCACATCCTGGCAAGACATCATTTGCACGTCTATTTCGGATTGCGGGAATTGCAACGCCAGCTCCGTCAACGCGTTTGCGACCAGGGAATTACCTACACCATAGGTGGTAAGAATGGTTGCTTTAAGGGTGGGGAGATATTGGTAGCGCTCATTGAAGGGATTGCCTTTCAATGAATCGACGAAGTCGATGAAATGCTGACCCTCGTCTAGCAGCGCAAGTCCCTTATCGGTTAGAAACGTCCCTTTTCTTGATCGGTCGACGAGTTTAATTCGCAGCTCTCGTTCAAGCGCATTGAGCGATTGATTGAGGGCTTGGGGGGAGATGTGAAGCGATTCACTTGCCTTCCGTAAGGAATGGCTCCGATGGATGGCGGACAAATAGATTATTTGGTCGGTATGCATCGGATACTCCTTCAACATTTCCGTTATTTGGTTTTGAACCTATCGAAATGATATCCCATTTGGTGATTGCTTCACCAGCTTTTCCTAGGTCAAATAGGTAAAAGGAGTTAACAAATGTCAGAAGCTGTTGCTCAAGTTGCTAATAAACTTGATAGAAACACAATCATTAAGCTAGCGCTCACCTTTGGTGTTCCGCTGATTATTATGCTGATTCCGACGAACGAAGTGTTCACGGAAATCATGCGCAATGCCATTGCGGCAACTGCATGCTTGCTCATTTGGTCGGCATGCGAACTTACCGACCTTGCAGTTCCATCCATCCTGTGGTCGGCTGTTTTGGTGTTCTCGGGCACGGTGCCTGCTAACACCGTGTTTGCACCGTATTTGTCCATCACCTTCTACGGCGCAATGTCCATGATGATCTTTGCTATGGTCATGGCGCGCGTTGGTGTTCTTAAGCGCTTGGCATTCTGGATTGCCGGAAAGTCGGGCGGTACGTTTGACCGCTTGGTGCTGGGCACCTTCCTGGCATGCTTTGCCATTGCTGTTGGCACTTTTACCGGTGGTGTTATTATCGCGGCTGCGTTTGTGTTCGGCATCTGCAAGGCGCTTGACCTTATCGGAACCGAAAAGGGCGCCATTATCACCATGGCTGGCATCTTGGGCATTGGCTCGGTGCGTATGTTCTGGAATTACCCGGTAACCATTAGCGCAATGCAAGGCGCTGTGCAGGCTGGCGGTCATCCCGATTTTATTCTCGACTTCGTGACCCTGTTCCAATACAACTGGCCCTGCTTCTTCTTCTGCATCATTGCTCTGTATGTGATGATGTTCATCTCCAAGACCCGCAAAGACCCCATCATGGGCGGCAAAGAGTACTTCGACGCCGAGCTTAAAGCTATGGGCAAGATGAGCCGCGACGAAAAGCTGAGCATCGTCTTCCTGCTTATCCTCCTTGTTTGGGTTGTTACTGCTCCTATTACCGGCTTTGAGATGATGTACGGCTTCTGCTTCTTCTCGCTGGCGCTGTTCATCCCCGGCATCAGCGTAGGCAAGAAAGAAGACTTCCAGGGCTTCCCAATTGGCACCCTTCTGTTCGTACTTGCCTGCATGAGCATTGGCGGCGTCTGCACCGCAACCGGTATCGTTGCTGTGATCAAGGGCTTCCTCTCTCCGATGCTTGCATCGCTCGATCCTGGATTCGCAGTATTTGGCGTTCTGCTTGCTGGCACTATCGGCAACATTGCGATGACCCCTATGGCCCTGCTCGCTGGCTTCTCCTCGATGCTCTATGAGCTGTTCCTGTCCATCGGTATCAACCCGCTGGCTGCTCTCTTCTCGCTGAACATGGGCTGCGACCTGGTATTCCTGCCTTACGAGTACACCACGCCGCTGCTGTTCATGGCATTTGGCACCATGAGCGTCGGACAGTTCTTCAAGTGGAATGTCGTGAAGAACATCGTCTTCTTCATCTTCTTCGCGGCCATCATGATCCCATTCTGGAATCTTACGGGCTTGCTATAAGGACCTGAAAAATTAAGTGCCCCCCAGAGCGCAAGGACCGCATGGTGCTTGCGCTCTGAAGGCATTTTAACTGGCGTTTTATACGCCGATCTATAGGCAAAACGGCAGACAGAGGAGAGCCGCAATGGATGCTGTAAAGTCTCTAAAAGTCGATTCAAACAAAACTAAGTGGATTATCACGTTAGTTGTTACCGTTGCCTTGCTTCTTATTCCTGAAGCTGGCTTTTTGACCATGAAGGTCAAACTGTTTTTGTCCATCACTACGTTCTGCATTATGCTGACGGCGTTTGAGCTGATGCCCGTCGTGTTCGTTGGCTTTTTGATGCCCGCCTTGTACGTGCTTCTTGGGGTTACCACCATTAAAACGGTCATGTCTCCTTGGGTGAGTACAACGCTGTACATGGTTGTTGGCGGTTATGCGCTTGCTGCTGTGCTTGACGCAAGTGGCATTTTGAAGCGCATTTCGTATTGGATTATGTCCAAAACCGGCAAAAGCTGGTACCTGCTTCTGTTCCTGATTTTCTTGGCTGGTGTTGTTCTTACCGTTCTTACCTTCGGTCGCGGTTACATCATTCTGGCAGCGATGTGCGTTGGCTTGTGCAAGAGCATTGGCATCATGGGCACGCGCCGCGCCGTCGCGATCTGCTGGGCCTGCATGCTGGGTACGTGTTCGGCAAAATGCTTTACCTACTGCGTAAGCGCGTACGCTGTTGTCATCAACGCCTCGCAAGGTTTGCTTGGCGGTCATACCATCACCTTCAATGAGGCTATCCTCAGCAACTGGCCGATGGCTGTGGTAAGCGTTGTCATCCTTCTTGTTATTGGCAAGTGGTACAAAGGCGAGGGCGAGCTCAACAGCAAAGACTACTTCGTCGAGCAGCTGAAGGCGCTTCCGAAGCTCAGCTATCGCGAAAAATCGGCAGCTGTTACCCTGGTAGTTCTTTTTGCTCTGCTGGTTACCGAAGAAATGCACGGCATCAGCAACGCTATGGTGTTCATGGTTCTGCCGTGGGTTGCCATGTTCCCCATTTTTGGTCAGGACATCAATGAGGTTCTTAAGGGAATCAATTTCAAGATCATCTTCTTCGTTGAGGCATGCTTGGCTATTGGTTCCGTAGGCCAGGAGATGGGCTTTGGCGACCTTATTACGCAATACGCCGTACCCTTCTTCCAGTCCACGGGTAGCAATTACTTCATCATCTTTGGCTTCGTCTTCGTGATCGTGTTTCTCCTGAACTTCCTGATGACCCCCATGGCTATCTGGGCGCTTATCACCGCACCGATGATTCAGGTTGGCATGGCGCTTGGTATCGACCCCAACGCCGTGATCTTCTCGCTGATCCATTGCGCCGAGGCGATTATTATGCCGTACGAATACACGCCGTACCTTATTGTGTACGCGTTCGGCATGGTGTCGATGAAAGACTTCATCAAGACTAGTGCGGTCAGATGCCTCATTTACTTCCCAGGCTTCCTATTTGTTTTGGTTCCATACTGGATGCTTATTGGCTTGCTGTAGCGTTTCGCTGATTGGCGCGATTCTGCGGTAATTCGCATTTGCTCAAGCGCAGAGCCAAGGCAATTCTGGAGGGCAAGGTCACCTTGCCCTCCTTTTTGCGTTATGGGCCTAAGAATTGGGTGCGCGCCTTCGTTCGTTATGGTGTGCGCGTTTCTGATTCAGATTCCGTTCAGGCAAAGCGTGTAAACTGTTTGAGCTGTGTGACGTAAGGGTGACATTTGCGTTTGAAATTGCCGTCACGTTTGCACAGGTGATATTTTTACATAGGGCGGTTAGCTTTCGCCGACCGCATTTGAGCATACCGGGATAAGGAGGCCCATATCATGAACTCAGGCCAGAACGGATACGGTTACGGGCAGCAAAACAACGGTGCCCCGGTTCCTCCCAGTGGACAATACTATCAGGGGAGCCCGCAGTATCCCGGAGCCCAGGCGCAAAGTCAAACAGGTCAGCAAAGTGCACCGTACACGCAGCGCACTTCCTCGCAAAACGACTCAAACGGCAATTCCCAAAAGCCGCCAAAACAAAAGAAGACTCCCGGTCTTGGCGCGGTATTTGCGGTTGCTTTCTGCGGCGCTTTACTTGCCTGCGGTCTTGCTTTAGGCGGATTTACGGCGTTCAACGCAATTCAGAAAGCGGCTACTCCCACCACTTCCAAAGAGGCAACTGCTCCGCAGAGCACCACGCTGGGCAACCAAAACCCCACCACCATTGAAATCACGGGCGAAGACCACACACTTGCCGAAGTGGTGGCTGCAAAGGTGCTTCCTTCGGTAGTGTGCATTTACGTATACTCTGGTTCGTCAAGCTACGGCGGTGTGTCAAATACCAGCTCACTTACCGAATCGGCATTGGGCTCGGGAATTGTTCTGACCGAAGACGGTTACGTGCTTACGAACTACCATGTAATTGAGGGCGGCAGTGCGTTTAAAGTGAGCGTCCAGGGTGAATCCTGCGACGCCGAGCTTGTTGGCACCGACGCTTCAAGTGACCTGGCGGTTATCAAGATAAAGAATGTCAGCGGGTTGGTTGCTGCAGATATCGGCGATTCGGACGACCTCACCATTGGTGAATGGGTTATGTCCATCGGCAGCCCCTTTGGCTTTGAGCAGTCCGTTGCCACCGGCGTTGTTTCTGCCACCAGCCGCTCAGACATTATGGAAATTGAAAGCACCGGATATGGGCAGTCCGAAATTGCCATTTACCCGAACATGATCCAAACCGACGCCGCCATCAACCCCGGCAACTCAGGTGGCGCGCTGGTTGACAGCAATGGCCAAGTTATTGGCGTGAACACGTTGATCTCGTCCGCCTCGGGCGGCTATTCCGGCGTTGGTTTTGCCATTCCCATCAACTATGCCATCGCGCTTGCTGAGCAAATGATCGCTGGCGAAACTCCCAGCCACGCGCAACTGGGCGTCAGCCTGTCAACGGTGAACTCGTCCAATGCTCATCGCTACAACCTGTCCTCTTCAAGTGGCGCCTATGTAGCGGGTGTGACCGAAGGCTCTGGTGCCGATGCTGCCGGCATCAAGGCGGGCGACATCATCGTTGGCTTTGCAGGTAAAACCATCACTTCCGCAAGCGATCTTATGGTGGCCATTCGTGAGCATCAAATTGGCGAGACTGTTGACGTGGTGGTCAATCGCGACGGCATAGAGAAAACCTTCCAGGTGACACTTGGCTCCGATACGGATACTGCAAGGACAACGCGCAGCTCATCGCGCTTCCAATAGGCAGCCCGTTGCGTTTTCGCTAGGCGCCCGCCGTGTTTTCTGCTGGCAGCTTGCTGTGCGTTCGGTAGGTGATTAATTGCGGGTTAGCCAACCCCAGTATTTCGCATGGTGCGAACTTCGGGTAAGATAGCAAGTTAGAGTTAATACGGACGCTGTCGAAAGGACGGGTGCCCATGAGCGGCGATTACAAGTACAAGCGAGTTCTTCTTAAGCTTTCGGGTGAGGCTCTTGCGGGAGACCAGGGATACGGCATTGATCCCAAGGTGGTTGATGACCTGGCCGACCAAATTGCCGAAATCGTTAACGACGGCGTTCAGCTTGCCGTGGTTGTAGGCGGCGG
>JAZQAV010000211.1:0-3222 GCA_045545435.1 Eggerthellaceae bacterium
CGACTGCACATCCCGTTGAGATGAGCTTGCGCTCGAAGGGCTGCAAGACGGCATCTTCGGCTGCGCGCAAATCGAGCCCGGCGTCACCTGAATAAGCGTATGCGGGAAGGTCAAGTGCAAGGTCGAGTTTTTGTATGGGAACCGTTATAGTATCTTGCTCACTCATTTTCTGAGTTCCTCCAAGGTTGCGTAAAACTCTTCGATATTCTGGAAGTCTTTGTAGACGCTTGCGAAACGAACGTAGGCAACTTCGTCAAGCTTTGCCAGGCGAACCAGTGCCATATCGCCAAGCTGCTTCGAAGAAACTTCGTGCTTAGGTGCTGCTCGCAATTCTGCCTCGATGCTGTTCACCAAGGAATCGAGTTGGGTGGGCGCAATTTTTCGCTTGGCGCATGCGATGAGAAGCCCTCTCATGAGCTTGTTTCTGTCGTAAGCCTCAGAAGAGCCGTCGTTTTTGATGACGACGAGCGGTGTGTCGATAAGCCGTTCGTATGTGGTGAACCGGTGCCCGCATTGCAGGCACTCACGCCTTCTTCTAATTGAAATCGCATCGTCAGAGGGACGAGAGTCTATTACTTTCGACTCGGGATAACCGCATGAGGGACAACGCATAGTATTCGACGCTCCTTTTTGTTCGCCCGTGAGGCGATAGTACCATGTATGGGAGCGATTCTGAAGAAAGGGTTTCCCGAGCGTTTGCTACATGCCCATGACGAGCGCTACTGCCGAGAGCGCGATGCATATGGCAAAGCACCCGGCAATTTGGAAGCTTGAGAACTGACCGATTTTAACTCCGGAGAGGCTCTCGAACTTCAAGCTGCAGTACATCTCGCTTGAGAAAAGAAGATCTTGAAGCCTAGAGTCTTTGCTTCCAGCGGCCTTCCTGGTGTTGGCCTGAGGTGCTTTTGCTGCGTGTGCAGGTGAGGTTGTGCGGATTTCGGGCGAAGAACCCGAACGCTTGCGCTTTTGGGGAGCTTGGGAGGCGTTTCCGGGAAACGCAATGATAACCGCCTGGTTGCGTTTAGGGGCTGCGGTGGGTTGGTAGGCTACATTTCCGTTTGTGGGATACAGTGAAGTTTGATTGCTCATTTTTCTCTCCGCCACTTGCATAGAACCTTTGTTCGTGTTTATAATAAAGCGAACAAAGGTTCTTGTCAATGAAAAATAAAACAAATGTTCGTGTTCTGTGTGAAAGGCGGAAGCCATGTCAGATAAGCTCACTAAAAAGCAAACGGCAGTACTGTCCTGCATCGAACGGCATATTACCGAAAAGGGGTATGGGCCCACCGTGAGGGAAATTTGCCACGATCTGGGTTTGTCCTCCCCTTCCACGGTCCATGTTCACCTGAAGGCTCTGGAGGAAAAAGGCTACATCATCAAAGATCCGCTTAAATCGCGTTCCATCATGCTCACCAATTTGGCAACGCACGAACCGGAGCCCTCAAATGTGGTGCGTCCTTCTTTCAGCAATGTGGTGGATGTTCCACTGGTTGGCAACGTTGCCGCGGGAGAGCCCATTCTCGCAGAGGAAAACATTACCGATACCATTACCCTGCCCACAGAAATTGTGGGAGATGCGCCTTCGTTCATGCTCTCCGTGCGTGGTGAATCAATGATCGAAGCCGGCATCAACGACGGCGATTATGTGGTGGTAAAACAGCAGCCCGTTGCAAACAACGGCGATATTGTGGTGGCCATTGTTGATGATGGTGCAACGGTAAAGCGCTTCTTCAAAGAAAACGATTGGATCAGGCTGCAACCAGAGAATTCAAGTATGGAGCCCATTATCACCCGCGATTGTTCTATTGCCGGAAAAGTGGTTGCGGTGTTTAGAAGGTTGGTGTAGCTTGCGGTTGCTTTAGGGCTTCTTGCTGGTGCCGTAGCTTCCTTTTCGAGCGGGATATTTGTAGAGCGATTCAACGAGCATATCGCGTTTGCGACATGCTCGTTTTATTTGGCAGCTGGATCGCGAAATGTGCTAATCAATTAAATAAGGCTGATAGCGGCTTTGAAGCGCGGCGGGAACAAACAATGACATATGCGTCCCCGTTTCCTCGTGATCGAGGCTTACGATGTTGCATTGCGCATGTGCCAGCGCGATCAAGGAGCCTTCTGCGTAGGGCACGAGTACTTCCATAAGCTTATCTTGGGCGGTAACGGCTTTTGAGATGCGAGCAATTAACTCGTCGATACCGTATTCGGTTTCGGCGGAAATGAACACCGCGCGCGGATAGCGTTTTTTAAGGGCTTCCAAGAGGCCTTCGGGCAGCAAATCGCTTTTATTGAACACTTCAATACGCGGAATGTTCTGGGCTCCTATCTGCCCTAAAACATCTTCAACCGCCTCAACGTGATAGGCGCTTTCCTCCGAAGAGGCATCTATCACATGCAGTATCAGATCCGCGCCGTTGATCTCGTCAAGCGTGGACTTGAACGCTTCAACCAACGTGGTTGGCAACTTGCGGATAAAACCAACCGTATCGGTTATGGTAACCTCGCGGCCTTCAGGTAAACGGTATTTGCGCGTGGTTGAATCCAGCGTGGCAAACAGTTTGTCGTAACTGAGGACGCCTGCATTGGTGAGCTTGTTGATGAGCGTCGATTTGCCAGCGTTTGTGTATCCCGCCAGCGATATTTTGAAAATTCCGCTGGCATAACGACTCTCGCGCTGGAGCGATCTGACGCTTTCCAGGTGCTTGAGCTCTCGTTTGATTGAAGTGATGCGTTTTCGTACCATGCGGCGGTCAACTTCAAGTTGCGATTCGCCTTCACCGAAACGCGAGCCAACACCGCCGCCCATACGGTTCGATGCGAGGTGTGCCCACATGCCGCGCAAACGTGGATACAGGTACTGGTTTTGGGCAAGGCGCACCTGAAGGCGGCCCTCTTTGGTGGTTGCATGAAGGGCGAAAATATCAAGTATCAAGGCGGTTCTGTCTATAACTTTCACCCGTTTATCAACGACTTTCTCGAGGTTCGACTGTTGCGATGGGGTGAGCTCGTCATCGAAAACAACCAAATCGCAGTCGTATTCGCGCGCTAAGTCGGCTATTTGCTGAGCTTTGCCAGAGCCAACAAACGTGCGCGGATTGGGCGCATCCAAACGCTGTGACGTGGTTGCCACCACATCGGCGCCCGCGGTGTCCACCAGGCGTGCCAGTTCGTCCAAGGATGATTCCAAAGGCCACGTTTGGTCGGGGCGCTCAACGCCAACCAACAGGG
>JAZQAV010000212.1:0-5173 GCA_045545435.1 Eggerthellaceae bacterium
TAGCCGCCGGGCAAATAGGTGTCCAGTGCCGTGCGCACAGACAAGCGGATGGCCTCCTCCGAGAGGCCTTCTGCATCAAGCGCGGGTCCATCGATGCCGCCGATCATGCGTAGCTGGTGGCTGCAGTTTTCGCGCGTGCGCTTTTGGATGTCAACGATGGGGTTCTGCGGGATAACGCCCTGCCAGATGTCGACGCCAATCTCCACCATGTCCTCAACTATTTGAGCGCAGTAACAGTCGGAGTGGTGCACGTAGATCATGCCGCACTCGTGGATGCAGTTGGCGATCTCAATCTGCAGCGGCTTGATCATCTCGCGCCAGGTGTCGGGCGGAAGGAACAAGTTGGTCTTCGTGCCCCAGTCGTCGTGGTAGAAAATAACGTCGGGCTTTATTTGCTTGGCCGCCTCGGTGATGCACTCGATCTTGTAGTTCTTGATCATCGTGAGCATGTCGAATACTTCCTCGGGCTCCTCCAAGTAGGCGCAGAAGGCGTCCTCCATGCCCATAAGGAAGTGCGAGCGCTCGAACAGCCCCGTGGGGCAGAAGTACGCTACGAACATCTCGTTGCGGTTCACGCCTTCGGCCACGTGCTTGGCCACGGACCAGTCAAGATTTTTCACGGGCGGCGCCTTCACCACGTCGCGCCAATCAAGGATATCCTTGAGCACCTTGTTGGCGTCGGTGATGTGCGGATGGGCGCCGGGCGCGTCGACCGGATGAACCATGGTGACGCCCCATGTGTCCTGGTGCTCCAAACCGTCTTTCGGGCACACGTCCGCGACCATCATAGGGTCGGGCACCAGCGCCAGCGAATCCATGAAGTCGAAGTAGTAGTCGGGTTGCTGGCCGTTGTAAATTGCCAGTGCGTTCTCGCGTAGGTTCATAGCGTCCCCTTTTTACGGTTTTAATAAATAATACCGTTTTGCAGAAGCTTGTTACTAGCAGTTGTTGATTGCCGATTGAATGGCGGTGGTATTAGCTATTTGCCACGTGTCCTACGGTGAAACCATGAGGAAAAAACTTCGCAATCTAGGTAGGGAAGTTGCTGCGACGAGCAATGTGGGTGTGCCCGTTACCATGTATCGCCGTTACATCACAGCGGTTATAATCGGGGGAATGGAAATCGGGGAAGCGAGGCGGCCATGCGCTACCTTATAGGCGAAACGCTTGAAGAAACAACGGAAACGCAGTTCAGCGCTCAGCGGCAATACGTGGCCGTCATTACACCGCACGAGTGGGCCAACCACCACGACGAGTTCGATTTGGGTATTGATATCGATCCTGAGTTCTCGGCGCTTGTGGACATGCAGGCAGAAGAGAACTTTGATGCGATCACGGGCGTCATTCGCAAGCCTGATCTTATGAATCTAGAGACCGATGGTGATAAATTCTGGTTCGCGCTCGATGAAAAGGGCATCGTGTTTGTGGATAGCACAGGTGTCGCCCAAGAGGCTGTTGAGACACTGCGTGCTACCAGGCGTTGGCGCAACCCAAGCTTGGAGCGCTTCATATACGAATTCCTGCTGCAGATAAGCGCCGATGCCGCGCCGTTCATGACGCAGATTGAACGAGAGTTGGATGCCACGGAGCGCCATCTACGCCGACGAAGCAATCGACGAGCGGGTGGAACGCGTGAACGACATCCGTAGCGACCTGCGCGATTTAGACGACTATTTGGAGCATTTGCAGGACTTTGTGGCCGTACTGGAAGAAAACGAAAGCGGCTTTTTCAAAGAAGAGAACCTGCGTTACTTCCGTCTGCTGTTCAATCGCACCGAAAAGCTGCGCGACAAAGCCCAGTCATTGCGCGAACAGGCCGTGCAAATTCGCGATCTGTACAAGATGCACCTGGACATTAGGCAAAACCGCATCATGACGGTGCTCACGGTGGTCACGGCCATTTTCGCGCCGCTGACGCTGATTGCAGGGTGGTACGGCATGAACTTTGTGTACATGCCCGAGCTGGAGTGGGCGTGGGCTTATCCGGCCGTGTTCGTAGTATGCCTGGTGATTACCGTGGCGATGGTGGTTGCCTTCCGTCGCATGAAATGGCTGTAGACCTGGATCCGCGCTGAGGCGCAACGAAAGGCGTGCCGCTTCCTAAGTGCCGCGGTTGTCTTTTGCGAGCACTCCAAACGCTGGCAGCTCCTATGCGAAATCCACTCGAATGACTTGCATTTTCACCAAACCGTCGCAGCGACGTGCGAGGAAACGGTGAAAGCCAGTGACGGCGGGGTCGTCCATGTTTTGGTAACCCAACATGTAACCGCGTGCAGAAACGCGTGCTGTAGGTACCCACGTCTTAACTTCGGAAACGTTTTCCACGAACAGGCAGTCGTCATAGTTTTCCATGCCAAAGCTTTTAAATGTGGAACGCATGAGCAGCTTGCCCAGCTTACCCACGGTGTCAAACACAAGCCTTCCGCCGGCAAAGCGTTGTGCCAGTTCGTTTGCGAGCGCCTTCACCTGATCGAAGGTAAAGTAGTGAAACACGCCGGCTGCAAAAAAGATGGCGCCATCCGATCCGTCGATTTTGCCCATCCATGAGAAGTCGTTCAAATCGCTCGCGATGTTGAGCTCGCGGTCGCCAGCGGGGCAAAGATCTTCACGCGCGGCGATGATGTTTGGCATGTCCACGTTGTTAATTTTGCAGGTGCCGTTGTCGCAAGCACGCCCCGTTTGGTCAAGGCCGCATCCCATGTTAACGACGGCGGCAGCAGGATGCGCAGCCAAATAGTCGTTAATTTCGCATTGCATATCAATCTGGCGCATGGCTGCTTCAAGTGCGCCAAAGCGCCAAAAGGTACTTTGGGCCTGCTTGTCCATTTTTGCGAAATCATAGTCGATGTGCCGGCAAATCTCAGCAGCACTTTTATCGGTATACAGTTGCGGGAACACCTCGGCGCACAGTTTGCGACCATAGAGGGGAATGATGAGTGTTTCCTGAACCGAACCAGGTTCAATTTTAACTTTATCCAACGTACAAGCCTTTCCATGGCAATGAGTTATTTAATACTAACTTTATCATAGAACTATCTATGTTGGTGCAATAAGCCATGAAAGTTGAATTTGGTTAAGAGGGAAGATCGTCGGGAGGCATAGCTTTGTGTTTCGGCTACTTGGTAAACAATTGTTCTGGTGTCGTTCTGTATTGAGTACCGGGATGTTTCTTGGTGAATTGGGAAGATCTTGGAGCTATGCCGAGGGAATCGGTTGAGTAACGTAGCACTCTCGTGTTTTGTGGCAAGTGTCAGTTGGTGCAAAATCAACAGCATGGTAAAACCAATCGTAGGAGGTGCGAGATGAACTTCGAGGACATCAAGAACCCTGAGTTTCAAGAGAAGCTGAAGAACGCGCAGAGTCCCCAGGAGCTGCTGGAGATTGCCAAGGAGGCGGACTTCGAGCTTACCGACGAGCAGCTCGAAGCCGTGAGCGGCGGCGAGTACGACTGGAGCTGCTGGGAGAAAAAGCAATGCATTGACGTCTGCGAGAAATACGACGCCGAGTGGATGCACGAATGCTTGAGGTACACGAAACCTGCCGGTCCCGTGGACTGCCTGATTCACTAGGCTAGCAGTCCCCGGCTTGCCCGGGCGGCCTTGTCTCCGCTGCGGGGGGGCAGCGATAGTGAGGTCGTAAGTCTACATTTCGTAAAAGCAACTTAAAGGGCCAGAAGCATAAACTTCTGGCCCTTTAATGCGTCCCGGCAAAACGATGCTTGTTGTAGATGCGGGTAGTGCGTTCCCCGTTACCTAGTGTCACAGCCATATATTAATAACGATGTTATATAATGTGCTTCAGATGCTGGCGTTCACGGTCGATAGATTGAGTCAGCGCGGTTGGCCGGCAGGTTGGCGCGAGGCTGGCATAGCCATAATAAGCAGGAAGCTACAAGGAGGAAGCTACGGGTCCGGTTGGTCAATCTGTTTTGACAGGAGTTATAACGTTCGCAGCTGAGGTGCTTGGTACGTTCGTGAAAGCTCAGACGACGGGTACGGCGTTTTCCGTTGACTGGGCTATGGCGATTGGAGTGGCGCTTGCTGTCGGCTTTGCTTCGTATTTCGCGATTTACAACAAAAAGAAATAGCCTGGCAGCTACTATCTTTAACCGCCTATTTGCAAAGCAGTGGGCGGTTTTTTCATGTGCTTACTCAGGTGAAATTCGATTGCGTCGTTATTATCGAGTGCCTTCGTGCGCTCAAGCACGCGAACGTATTCAGCGCGTGCGACGTCGTTGTGCAATGTGGAAGAAGAGCTTGAGCAGCTTCTTGACTTTCTTGCCAACCAGCAGCTCCCCAGGAAGTGCGCGCCGTTGCGGCGTTTCCCGCGCTTGAATTCACGCACCCGTTCGAAGACGGTAACGGGCACGTGGGGCGCCTGCTGGTGCTTTCCACGTTGCAGGATGGGTATTCTCTTGAGGCCATGGTGAGCTTTTCTTCTGCCCTGGTGTTTGGAAAAGGGGAGTTCTCGAAGCTCTTCGGCATGCTGCGCCGCGGTGAGTATTCGCTTGCTGATTTCTGTTGCGTTGCGCTTAAGCGTCTGCATGAAGCGCAGATGGCGCCTTTGGCGGAGCATGGTTGGTGAGATAGCTGGCTTGCAGGCGTTGTTGATTAACACTCATTCTGTCCGACAGCTTGCGTAAGCGCCGATCGGAATACTTTCACCCGAGACTTTTTCTTGCGCCTCCTGGACACGGCGGCTTTCAGACGTCTCACATCGGTCTTCTCGAGCATAGTGCATTCTTCGGGACACTTGAGCACGCGACCTTTATAGTCGATAGACAACGCACCTCTGTTTACGCATGCAGCTGTTAGGGCTATGTCGTCGGTCAACACTATGTCGCCTGGCAAGATGCGCTGCGCGATGAATTGGTCCGCCGCATCCTGTTCAACGGGCACCGTCTCAATCGAAAGGCCTGGAGAATCGTTCTCGAATTCCAACCAAGGTGCAGCTTTGCGTACTGAATGGACAACATGCTTGGGGTCGTTGTTGCTCACGAACACGATAGGTATACTCGCGGTGCTGCATATCTCTAGGATCGCTGGCAGCCATGGGCATGAGTCGCCATCGACAAACACCCTTGCGTGGGTGCTTCTCTCGAACTCAGCTAGATACAATAGCCCCGCTTTAGGGTTTAATAACGCTCGCAGGCGAAGGTCGCTAATTGCCTCCC
>JAZQAV010000213.1:0-17905 GCA_045545435.1 Eggerthellaceae bacterium
CCCGAGCCGTCTATCTTTAACTCGCAGGCAAGTTCGGGCAACGTTCCGAAGAACTCCTCAACACGGTCCATCCAGGCATCAAGCTCGTCAAGGTCCATCGCGTTGTCGAGCGAATACATGCGCTGCTCATGGCGAACGGGGGCGAATTGGTTGCCCACATAACCACCCACTCGCTGCGTGGGACTTGTGGGATCCACCAATTCGGGGCGCTCTTCTTCGAGCGTGCGCAGTTCGCGCATCAGCGAATCGAACGCAGCGTCAGAGATTTCAGGGGCGTCTTTGGCGTAATACAGATAGGTATGGTGCTCTATCTCCTTGCGCAACGCCTCAACGCGCGCGGCAAGCGCATCGAGGGGATTGAGCGTCTCGTTTTGCACACCATCGCTCGCCAGAGTACCGCCAGCATCCTCCAAATCGGAATCACCGAACAAACTCGTTTGCTGAGCAGGGGGGTTCGCCAAATCAGATGTCCCATTTGCAGGTTCTTTTTCCGAAACGGAAGCCATCTCGCTCTCTCCTTTGGCTTTCTCGCACATGAACCTTCTCTGTGCCCTTCCTCGAATGAGGACGTTTACCTAATGAGCGCATCGCTACAGAGCGCGCTGCGCATCTCCGTGATCAAAACTCAAAATGGCCGCAGGCAGACAATCGCATACATCCTCGGCGCGCACGCCGATGGAGGTAAAACGCTCTGCCGCCAGCTTTCCCGCTCGCGCGTGAAGCGCGGCCCCCAGAACACCTGCCTGCACCGCCGGCAACCCTTGGGCCAGCAAAGCGCCAATAACGCCAGCAAGCACATCGCCTGTGCCCGCTTTGGCAAGAGCGGCCGTCCCTTCGGTTACAACAAATGTGCACTCACCGTCGGAAACGTACGTGTCCGGGCCTTTCAGCACCACGGCTGTGCCAAACGCAAGCGATATGAGCATCGCCAGACGCGCAGGACTATCCGTGGGAAGCCCAAAGCGCTTCGCCAAACGAGCTGCTTCGCCTTCGTGTGGGGTAACCACCGTTGAAAAACCCTGTTGAAACCGGCGTTTCAGCAGTTTGATGCCTTTTTTTGTCGTTAAGGAGGACAGTGCTCCCCCATCGAGCACAACCGGGCATGCCGCATGGCGCAAGGTCGCGTAAACCAATTCAGCGCCCTCGTCGTCTTGTGCATCGAAGCCCGGTCCTATGCACACCGCTTGAGGATGACGGGGCTTCATGGTTTCCAATGAACGCGCGTCCCATGCACTGCGCTCAATCGCCACGACCGAAGGGCTATCCGCTAACAGAAGATTGCGCACCGAAGCGGGAACCACAGCCTGCACATAGCCTGCACCCATGCGCTGAGCAGCGCAAGCAGCAAGGCACGCAGCACCTGGATAGCGATCGCTTCCCGCCACAAGAGTCAGCGTCCCCCGCGTGTATTTGTTTGCGTCTTCGCGCGGATACGGCAAAAGTGCGGCAAGTTGTTCGTCTTGCATAGAACGCAGTTCTATGCCCCCGTTTAACCAGGGATTTTCGGGTAGATCTTGCTCGCCGGTCTGCGTTTCTTGCGCACCAGACAAAAGCACCTGGCCGCTGGAAACAGGCGCGCCCTCATCGGCGGGTACCCGACCGTCAGAAACGGGTGCCTCCTCATCGGCATGAAGCGCGGATGCATCGTTTGCGATCGTTTGACCTTCGAGTTGTTTTTCGGTTGCGCAATTATCCATGTTACCGGCACCGCCTACAGCTCATCCAAGATGCTGCGCGTTTCCTTAAACTGCCGCGCCAACTCTTCACGCGGGTCGGTGCGCTCCTCTTGCGCCTTCCGGGAGTCTTCGGTGATGGCCATCGCGCAGGCTACCGCCTCTGAATGCGTGTACGAAAGAGACAGCGGTATCTCGCGAACTCCCCGCTTTACCGCCGCATCAAGCGCAGCTGCATGCAAGACCACAACCGGCCTTCCCTTCGCATTGCGACGGACCTCCACATCGCGCGCGCCTATACCCTCCGAAAAACCGGTTCCCAATGCTTTGAGCACCGCTTCTTTGGCTGCAAAGCGCAGCGCATAATGCGTTTCAGGAGATGACGTGCGATCGCAATACGCGCGCTCATCAGGGGAATACACATACTCTTTGAAATGGGGGGAGCGCGCGAGGATGGCGCGCATGCGCTCTATTTCTACTATGTCGACGCCCAATCCCACGTTGCCGAGCTCGAAGTCCCGAGCTCCGCTTGCAGACGCCTGTTCGTCCAGATCGCGAAGGGCATCTTCTGTTGCGCGCTGAGCATCTTGCGCGTCAACATCCAACGTCACGCAGCTTGCGTACAGCTCATCACGCGCTTGGGCAAGCGTCATGCCCTCCTGCAGCTTGTCGCTTTGAGTCATAACCAGCTCCACCATGGTTGATTGAAAGCTTTTGGGCCCAACGGAAAAGCGCCCAACGAGGTTCTCATTGTACGCCAAAGCAACCATGGCCGCCCCATTGCCCCGCAAGCAACAGAAAAACAATCTTGCCCCAAGGGGTTGGCGCACGGCTCCACTCAACCACACGCACCCCCCTGCGACCTGCTACGTTACGCTCTTTTGATCCCAACAATCGAAAGACGCGCGAATAACCGTTGGGGTGTTGCGTCAAGTCTTTGGTCTCCTTGTTGCAACCACGTCGAATTTCTGCCGCAAGCCGTGCGACAGAAATGCAAGAAGCGCTCTCTATCATCGATTCCCACCTAAACCATCCTCCGCCGCCATCGCCTAGCGACGGAACGTACGAGAAAGGAAATCGTTATGAGACCTCCCTCACGCACGGGATACCGCAGAGCGCACCTACTGCGCTTTGCGCTTTCGATCGCCCTCGTTTGCGCCCTTGCAGCGCCCGTGACCGTCGCACCGCGCAACGCGCACGCGGATGCCTCCATCAACAGCGCGTGCTCTCTTTCCTGGGATGAATTAAAGCCGCACCTTGAATCGGGCCTCGGCGTTCCCTACGTCTTCGGAGGCGGAAGCCCATCGGGTTGGGACTGCTCAGGGTACGCATCGTGGATCTTCAACACCTTCGGTGGAACCAACTACACCCACTACACGGTAACCTTCGAGCAGGAACTCGCAGCTCGCGGGTGTTTTGTCATGGAAGGCAACGGCAACAATCTGCGTGATGAGCGCATGCAACCAGGAGACATCATCTTCTTTTACAGCGAAGGCGTTGCCGGTTGCACGCATATGGGTATCGTGGGAGAACGCGTAGATGGCATCGTTATGATCTACCATGCATTCACCAACTCGTTTTCGGATATTTACGGCCACAGCGGAACCATGCTCCAAGGACTCGATGCCAACCCCGGATCGTCACTTCGCGGAATCTGGTACATGTCAAGCGGCCACGGCAAAGGAAACTGGTCCAAGTTCACCGTCTATCGCGGCGTTGTTTCAACCGGTTCGCTTGCCGTGAGCAAAACCTCTGCGAACGCACCTCTCACCGATGCCAACACCAATTACTCGCTCGCGGGCGCAACGTACGGCATCTATGCTTCCGCGCAAGACGCTGCAAACCGCAGTAATCCCGTAGGGGTTATGACTACCAATGAACAGGGTTTTGCCCAGCATGACAACCTGGTTAAAGGGCAATACTTTATACGCGAACTATCCCCGTCCCCTGGATACGCGCTTGACGAGAACGTTTACGACGCTACCGTTGTTGGCGGCCAAGTTACTACCTGCCCCGTAAACGAGCAACCTCAATCGAATCCGCTATCGCTGTGGCTTGCCAAATTCGACCGAGAAAGCGGCGAGGCGGCGCCTTTGGGTGGAGCAACGTTCGCCAAAGCCCAATTTACCTGCACCTTCTATGGCGGCCAATTCGACTCGATCGAGCAAGCTGAAGCAGCGCGAGCCTCTGGAGTTGCCGCACGCACCTGGACCATGCAAACCGATGAGCGTGGCATTATCGAGTTCGATTCGCCCGATGCTACCTTCGACATCCACGATAGCGCGGGCAATGTCGTTGAAACGTGCCCCTATTTCGTGAGCGGCGACAATCTGTACACTAACACTTCGGGAGGCATAGTTCTGCCTTTGGGAACCCTGTTCATACGCGAATCACAGGCACCGGCAGGCTATCTGCTCAACGAGGAGACCTTTGGACCCATCCATATCGTAGGCTCTGGCACCTCCGAAACCGTATCCTGCTACAGCAATCCGAACGTTGCCGAGCAAGTGAAACGCGGTGACCTGTCGTTTTCCAAGGTAGATGAGCAAACTATGGAACGCATGCCCCAAACCGCTTTCTCTATCACCAGCCTCACAACCGGGGAAACGCACGTTGTCGTCACCGATGAAAACGGCATGGTAAACACCGCTTCCGCCTGGAACGCCCACAGCTATCTCACCAACGCAAACGACCAGCTGCTCGAGAGCGCTCCCGCAAAAGACGCCGCACCCTCCGCATCCACAGATTCAGCGTCCCCCGCTGACGACACGCATGAGCCTGCCGGGCAAGCAAGCGTGAAGAGTACGCGCGAACCAAATGCCGATGCAACTGAAGATAACAGTTCGCAAAGGAGCGCATCCGAAAGCGACGATAACCGCAACCGCGAAGTCGAAAAAGGCAGTTCAGATAATATCGCAGGCGACAAGAACGCCTCGAACGGCACAGACAGCGCAGACGCCGAAGCCAACAACAGAAACAACAAGGCAACCATCGACGCGGGTGGAGCCAACGATATCCCCAGCAGTTCCCAGGAGCACAACGCTGAAACTCCAGCGCTGAAGCAAACCGAAAACGCTGCAAACGCCGATAAGCGCAATGTGCCGAACGACGATGTGCAAACGCCGCATAAGCCCGACGCCGCACATCAAAACGAGAGCACCGAAGCAAACAGCGACAGCCAGCGTGAAGCCAACGAAAACAACTCAGATCAGACGGCCTTGGACACCTACAAAGAGGAAGCAGCGGCCGATCCGCTTGCCGGAGTATGGTTCAGCGGCAGGGCGAACGAAACCACACCCGTCGACGATTCCCTGGGGGCGCTTCCCTATGACACCTACCGTATAACGGAACTGCCAAGCGCATCCAACGAAGGGAAGAACCTGGTTGAATTCACCGTCACCATTTCCCGTGATCAAGTAAATCTTGACCTTGGCACCGTCGACAACAAAGCGGCAAGCGCCATTCATACCACCCTCACCGGCGAGCAGGGCGCCCATCTTGCAGTCGCGTCGGGCCCAATAACGCTTAACGACACTATTGAATACGACAACCTGATACCTGGTAAAACCTACACGCTAACCGGCGTCCTCCATCGCGTCGCGCTTGATGATGACGGCAACAAAACCGATGCGGGAGAGCTCATGGACGCCGGCGGAAACCCCGTCAGCACACAGATTGCCTTCACGCCCGACATGACGCACGGAACAACCAGCGTTCAATTTACCTTGGACGCCTCGGAGCTTGCAGGGTCAAGCGTCGTAGCTTTTGAGTCGGTAAGTCTGGACGACAAAGAGGTGGCCGTACACGCCGATATCACCGACGAGGATCAAACCGTGTACTTCCCAGCCATCAAAACATCGCTGTCGGCAGCTGAAGGCCATGAAGTTACCAGTACCGAGTTGTGCCAGCTGGTGGACACCGTTTCCTACGCTCATCTTTGCCCGGGAAAAACCTACGAGCTCGTCGCTACGCTGCATATCAAGAGCGAAGACGGCAGCGACGGGGGCATCGCCTGCGATTCGTCGGCCAACCCCATAACCACCAGGCAGTCTTTTGTCGCTCAAACAAGCACGGGCACCGTGGACGTTCCTTTTGCCTTTGATGCTTCACTGCTCGGCGGGTCAACGGTTGTCGCGTTCGAAGAGCTCACCTTTAATGGGGTCGCTTATGCCGCGCATGCCGATATCTCTGATGAGGCACAAAGTGCAATGCTTCCCCATCTAGCAACTTCGGCCACCGATGCCGCTGACGGCGACAGCGAAATTGACTGCATAGACGATGCCGCCATTGTCGACCGGGTGAGCTATCGCAACCTTAATCCGCAAAAGACGTATCGCCTTGTCGCCACCGTCCACGTTGCTGCGCAAAACTCCGATGGCAGCTTCAGTGACGCTGGCCCGCTTACCAACGCGGACGGGAGCATCGTTCAAACTGAAAAGGAATTTACTCCAGAGGCCGGCGAAGGCTCAACCGAGCTGCAGATTCCCCTTTCCGCAAAAACGCTCGCCGGTAAGAAGCTGGTGGTGTTCGAGGAGTGCTATTGCGGTCAAGAGCTGGTTGCCAAGCACGCCGACATCAATGACGACGCGCAAAGCGTAAAGGTATTCGCGCCGAAAGCGCCAGAAAAAGATCAAGGCAAGCAAAGCGGCTCCACGTTCGCCAAAACAGGCAATCCGCTCTACGAATACCGCTGGGCTTTCATCCTGCTTGCCGCTATCGGAACGCTCGCTGGAGTCATTGGCGCAAGAGCCGCCATCAGCGCGCGCAAGAAAAAGTCAAACGAATAACCACCTTTTATCGCCCGTAATGCCGCATTGAGCACACAACACGCCGCATGCGGTAGCTGCCGTCGGCCTGGAGCAAGCCTTAAACTGCAGGCCGACGGCTACGGCCAAAACTCTCTACGCCCATACATCTTCATTCCGTCGCACGTGGGAAAGGATCAAAAAATGAAGCGGCGAACAGCGGTGCTTTTCGCATGCATGACGCTTTGTATCGTATGCCTGGGGAGCATTCTCGTGCTTTATCTTGTTGTTGCCGCTCAGCAATCGCGCGCCTGCGATATCGAGCCTTTCTTGAACGGAAATCTTGCGGACAATCTGTCAACCTCAGATGGCCCGTTAAACCACCAGCTCGTAAATTGGGAGGCACTGCAGCAAACAAACCAGGATGTCATCGGGTGGCTGTACATAGAGGGAACCGCCATCAGCACTCCCATCGTGAAAGCGCCCGGCAACGACCCGAACTACTATCTGACCCACGATCTTTATCGCGAGCAGAATGCATACGGATGTCCTTATCTTGATTGCGATTGCGCACAGGATTTCAGCTCACCTCATTGCGTGATATACGGGCACAACATGGGGTGGGACAATGCGCTGTTCGCAGACTTGCAGCAATACACCGATGAACATTACGCCCTGCAGCACCGCCGCGCTTTCATCCTTACACCGCACAACACGATAGAGCTTCGAATTTGCGCTTCACTGGTCATAGACGGAAGCGAAACAATCAAGCGCACCGCCTTTTCTTCTCAAGAAGACTTTGAGGCTTACCGCGAACGCCTCCTTGCCGCCAGCACCATGTTTGAGCAGGAGAATGAGCGCGACACCAAACCGCCAAGCCCTTCTTCCAACCACCTGTTCACGTTGTGCACCTGCTCGTATTGGTTTAACCCGGCAAACGAAAGAACCCTGGTGTTCGCCATTCCAGCATAACAAAGGTTCGCTCAGTGGCCGCAATAGCGCAACTTCAGTTAAGCCCAAAATGGCTGCACTCCGAGCGCCCAGCGAAAGGAGCGCGCAAGCGGCTTAAAAACCCCACATGCGCACTTCGGGCTCGAGCATTACGCCGCTTTCGGCGAAAACGCGCTCCTGCACCACCTCAATGAGAGCTTTCACATCCGCTGCGGTCGCGCCGCCTGCGTTCACAACAAAACCCGCGTGCTTGGTGGAAACTTCCGCACCGCCAACGCGCACACCCTGCAATCCCGCATCCTGAATGAGCTTTCCGGCAAAGTGGCCAACGGGCCGTTTGAACGTGGAACCTGCACTCGGAAGCTCAAGCGGCTGCTTTTCTGCACGTCGCTGAGCCAAATCCTCCATGCGCTTAGCAATCGCAAGCGGATCGCCTTGCTTAAGACGCACTATTGCCTGAACGACAATCATCCCGGCTTCGTTCATCATGCTGCGACGATAACCCCATGAGGCTTCCTCGGCACTAATGGTTACCATTTCGCCCTCGGGCGTTATGCACATGAGCTGAACGGCTACCTGCTTGAATTCACCATCGTAGGCACCTGCGTTCATGATGGCCGCGCCGCCTATGCTTCCCGGAATGCCGCTCGCAAACTCAAAGCCGGTTAGCCCAGCCCTTTGCGCAACATCGGCCACCTGCGCATTAGAAGCACCTGCTGCCGCAATGATGTACCTTTCGTCTTCCTGAAGCGTCTCACCGGCAACCAACGTTGCATCATCCGAAACATCAATCGAAGAAAGATTCTCGGCCAGCTGTATGGTGACGCCGCGCAATCCCTCATCCGAAACAAGAAGGTCGCTGCCCAATCCCATAACGCGCCACGCAAGCTGATGCGCATTGCAATAATCAATTACCGCTTTCACCTGGGAAACAGTGGTAGGTCGAACGAAATAATCCGCAGGGCCCCCGATGGCAAACGTGGTATGAAGCGACATCGCCT
The DNA here is from genome assembly GCA_045545435.1 of Eggerthellaceae bacterium. GTDB lineage: Bacteria > Actinomycetota > Coriobacteriia > Coriobacteriales > Eggerthellaceae > UMGS1502. The sequence continues at coordinate 8,371 of JAZQAV010000213.1, forward strand.
CGGCCACCAACACGCCCCCGTCACCAACAAGGGCGGCTAAATCCTGTTCGATCGGCAACTTCGTATTGCTCGCGTCGTTACCTGGACGCATTCCAGATTCCATGGCGTTTTCCGCAGTCATAGTACACTCCATCAGCTTCCCCGCTCCAAAAAGCGCTAGCCATCCGCGCAAGCGCAATCGCAACAGCGCAATAACACTGAAAATCATACCTTATAAACGCAACCAGAAAGGCGTCGCAAACGAGAGCGCCATACGCAGTAAAACCGCACGAGAGCGAAAAACGCTTCAACCATAGGAATATGTAATGTGCGGCTAACTGTCTTGAAACGTACTTGACACAGAGCAGACAAGTAATATATTGGTATCAATTCATATGAACGATTGTTCATATATTCGAAAACCAACAACAGGGGGACCTATGGACGACATTTCGAACAGCACCTCCAAAAACCCTGGTGGAGCCGCATTTAATGACGCGCTCACGGAGTACGTCGGAACCGAAGACGACGTGATGCCCGACGAAGAAATACTGTATGACCTTGCTGATTTGTTCAAGATTTTCTCGGACACGACACGTATTAAAATCCTGTTTGCCATCATGGGGCACGGGCTGCGCGTAGCCGATATAGCCGAGGCCGTCGGCGCATCGCAAAGCGCCGTATCGCATCAGTTGCGCATCTTGAAGCAATCGCGCCTTGTGAAATTCCAGCGCGATGGCAAAAGCATCGTCTACTCGCTCGCGGATGATCATGTGTACACCATGCTCGCCCAAGGGTTAAGCCACGTCTGCGAATAGTCGAACGCCCACGTTACATCAGCCACTGCAAACGCATTTGAAAAGCGAAGGAAAGGACCTCTCATGAACAAGACCATTAAACTCGACGGCGAGATGTGCGCGAACTGTGCCGCCAAAATCGAAAACAAAATCAGCGGCATGGACGGCGTGAACAATGTTCGCGTGAACGCCATGACCATGAAGTTCACCCTCGATGCAGACGATGACAAATTTGACGGCATCCTCGCCCAGTCTATAAAGGTTTTCAACGACGTAGAGCCCGACTGCGAGGTTTTAGCCTAACCAGGCCCCACACCCGCCCGATAAGACGCCTCACGCGCCAACACATTCGGGCCGAAGCTCCATGCGCCAACACATTCGGGCTTAACTCCAAGCTCCAACACTTTCGAGCTCAAGCCCCCTATCCCAACGCATTCGAGGCAAAACGAATAGCCGCATCTCAGCATTAACCCTATCTCACCATTCTTCGAGAAGCTTAGTACCACCATGTCTCACGGACTCACAAAAAAGCAGCGCAAGAAACGCAACCGCATCGTTGTTGCGCTTGTCATCTTCGTTGCACTCCTCGTTCTCGAGCACGGGTTTTCCCTGTTCGATCGCATTGACGGAGGACTGCGGATTGCGTTTTGCGCATACTTGGTCCCCTATCTTATCGCCGGCCATGACGTGCTTGCAAAAGCATGGCACGGTATCGCGCACAAGCAGCCGTTCGACGAAAACCTGCTGATGGCAATAGCCACCATTGGCGCCTTTGCTTTGGTGTTTTTCCCCGAAGCCGAACCGCATATGGCCGAAGGCGCAGCGGTTATGCTTTTCTATCAGGTAGGTGAGCTGTTCGAAAGCTATGCGACCAATAAAACGCGCCGCTCTATTGCCGACATGATGGACATCGCCCCCGAGTACGCCAACAGGATGGCCCCGGACGGCAGCATCCAAAACGTTGACCCCTCGCTGGTTGGCGTCGGCGAGACCATCGTGGTTAAACCGGGTGAGCGCATCCCACTTGACGGCATCGTCATTGAAGGCGAAAGCCAATTGGACACCAGTGCGCTCACAGGAGAATCCGTGCCGACGCACGCCCTTCAAAACCACGAGGTTTTTTCTGGGAGCGTTAACTTAACCGGCGTTTTGCACATCCGCACCACCAAACCCTACGAGCAATCAACCGTCGCGCGCATCCTTGAGCTGGTAGAAAACGCCAGCGAGAAGAAGGCGCGCACGGAGAACTTCATCACACGGTTTGCGCGCTACTACACCCCCATCGTCGTCGGCTTGGCGGCTTTGATCGCTGTTGCGAGCCCCCTTTTTGGCACCACGATAACCGCTGGCATACAAAGCGCTTTGGTTTTTCTGGTGGTAAGCTGCCCGTGCGCATTGGTCATTTCGGTTCCTCTGTCCTTCTTCAGCGGAATTGGCGCTGCCAGCAAAGTGGGCGTTTTGGTAAAGGGTTCGAGCTACCTTGAAAGCCTCGGCGAAGTTGACACCGTGGTTTTCGACAAGACGGGAACGCTTACTAAAGGCACGTTCAGCGTTGTTGACGTCATGCCCCAAGAAGGCATCGATAAGAACGAGCTTCTCAATTACGCCGCCCATGCAGAGGCACTCTCCGATCATCCGATCGCAGCTTCGCTGCGCGCAGGGAGCCCCTTCCCCGTAGACCAAAGCGCGGTTTCGCACGTAGAAGAGCACAGCGGCGAAGGAATAAGCGCCCAAGTCTTCGGGAAAACCGTGCTTGCGGGCAATGAGGCCCTTATGCGCAACGGGTCTATTGCCGCCGACGCTTTGTCCACCGCACAGAATGCGCGAAATGCTTGCACGCTCGTGCATGTTGCCGTCGACGGAGCCTATTGGGGCGCAATTGCAATCTCCGACACCGTGAAAGACGACGCGCAGGAAGCCATCGCACGCCTGAAGAGCGTTGGCGTGAAGCGCGCGGTCATGCTCACCGGCGACCATCACGAAGTAGCGGCCAATATTGCAGGACAGCTCGGCATTGATGAATACCATGCCCAACTTATGCCGCAAGACAAAGTTGACGAGCTGGAAAACATGATGAACGGCGCGTCTTCAAGCAAGCTCGCATTCGTTGGCGACGGCATCAATGTTGCTCCCGTTCTTATGCGTGCCGACGTGGGCATTGCCATGGGCGCCTTGGGTTCAGATGCCGCAATAGAAGCCGCCGACGTGGTATTGATGGACGACAAGCCCTCCAAAATTGCCGATGCAATCACCATCGCACGTAAAACGATGCGCATTGTTCGGGAAAACATAGTATTCGCCATAGGCGTGAAGATCGTCATCATGATCCTCGCGCTGCCGTTCATCGGCATTGCCAATATGTGGCTTGCCGTGTTCGGCGACGTTGGCGTTGCCATATTGGCCATCACCAACGCCATGCGCGCATTGCGCGTGAACTAACCGCCTCCGTTACAAGGGCCTCCCACAGCTGCACAAACTGTGAGAGACCCTTATTGTTCTGCAATGCAATCCTTATTTCTGTAACGCAAACCTTACAAAGGCTGCGTTACAGCATCAGAGGAAACAGGCTACCTCGTCCAAAGGCAGCTTGGGAACATGGTAATTCCTGTTCTCGTCCAAATAGTAGGCGATGTTGCCGTCGTGAGCTTCCTCTACCGTGCTTTCCACGCCAGGATACCCAAGTGCTATCACAAGTTTAAGCTCCCAGTCGGCAGGAATCTGAAGGAGCGATTTGATAGCTTCCCTGTCGATGGCGCCCATCATGCACGAGCCAACGCCCGCCTCCCATGCGGTTAGCACAATCGCGTGCGCCGCAATACCTAAATCGATATCACTGAAGGCAGGCACCCCACCCGCCTTGGGAAGCGCTATAAACGCAGTAGGCCGCTGATCGGGACCGGGAACACCCAGTTCGGGCGGAAGTTTTCCGGCCCATTTAACCAGGGGCTGCATCTTAGCAACCATCGCAGGATCCTTAACCACCACGTAGCGAATGGGCTGGCTGTTCGAGGCGCTTGAGGACAAACGTGCGTTGTTCGCGCAGGCTGCCAGCACTTCATCAGGAATAGGATCTTGCTTGAACTTACGAATAGTTCGGCACGCTGCGCTCAGCTCGCCCATACCCATGAAACACTCCTTTAGTCGTATTGTCGTCACGAGAAATTTTATTGCAAAGCCAGATCTCAAGGCCAATTCGGCGTTTCAGCAATCTCCGATTTGCCAAGCCAATTTGCCAAGCCGATTTGCAAAGCCAATTTATCTCTCTTGCAATCTAAGCTCTTTGACTTCGCGGCCGCAAAAGGAACCCTACGCTCGCGCGTGCGCAACCGATGTTAAAACTGCTGCGGGTACGACGGAGTTTGCTGATACTCGAACGGCAGCGGATCGTTTTTCCCGCGCCATTGCGGAACGTTGAACTGATACGTCCAGTATCCGATCGCACGCGTTACAAGGGCCTCTGCGTAAAGAACCGCAACAGCCATAAAGAAGCCGACCACCAAGAAAAGCGGGATGCCTATAGCGCTTGCGCCCAAAACCGCAGCCATCGTCTGAGATTCGCTCGCAGCAGCCGTTCCTGCGGCCAAAACTCCCGTGAACATCAGAAGGGACACAACGGAAAGGACAATGGTAAAAACAATGCCTATAATGAGGCCGATTATGATTCCCATTCCCAAAATCTTAAGCAAGCCGTTCAAATCATGACGAACCATTTTCCAAATCGTCGAGATCTGGAAGCCAGCTCCCAAATCGTCATAAATGCTCATGCGCATAGTGCCGACCCAACTAAAAAGCGCTACAGCAAATTCTGCGACTATCACAAGCACGCTAATCACAAAGCCGAAAACAACCGCGAAGGCGCCAGGAGTTGCCGCAGCATGGGAGCCCGAGTTGCCCGCTGCACCAAAAAGCGCCGTCATACCAGTACCCGTCAAAAGCGACCCGACAAATTCAATAAGGCTAGGAGCAAGCGCAAACACGAAAGCGATGACGAGCGCGAAGAAGCCCCGACGATACAGTTTGCCGTCTTCGTTGCCGAATATACGCTCAGGTAAGGGGTTGTGAACGCCCCATGCAATATCACGCGCCCAGCCATACAGGTAGCCGTATGTGACTATTTGCCCAAATATAGGAATAAAGTTAAGCAGCGCAAGCAACATGAGCTTTTTGAACCACCCCGGTGAATTCTTGAGATCGTTCCATGCTGTGCGGTAGTACATGATTTGCATAGTTTGTAACACCTTCTGACCTAAAACCCGCATGTCTGTGCCGCATGGCGAGCCGTGCAAACACTCGAAGCCATGCCTCGCTCTCCCCGTCAGAGCAAAACGCTCTAACAAGGGCGCTTGGCGTACATAATCATTATGCCAAAAAACAAGGAGAGGATGTAACACATCCTCTCCTTTTGTCAGCTTATCGCGATACGCCCGATTGACGAAGCAGATTTAAGCAATCGTCAGGCAATACCGCCCATTTGCCAACCGTTTGCTTCCGGTGAAGCGAGTTTCGCAATAAGCGATTGTTACTTCAAGGTAACGGCAGCGCCAGCAGCCTCGAGCTTGGCCTTGATCTCCTCGGCCTCGTCCTTGCCAACGCCCTCTTTGATTGCCTTGGGAGCGCCCTCAACAGCGTCCTTAGCGTCCTTCAGGCCAAGACCGGTGATCTCGCGGACAACCTTGATGACAGCGATCTTGTTGTCGCCGAAGCCCTCGAGCACGACGTCAAACTCAGACTTCTCCTCAGCTTCTTCAGCAGGAGCAGCGCCAGCAACAGCGGCAACAGCAACAGGAGCAGCAGCGGAAACGCCAAAAGTCTCCTCGATCATGTGAACGAGCTCGGATGCCTCGAGCAGGGACTTCTCTTTCAGAGCCTCGATGATTTCTTCGTTGGACAGAGCCATGTTATTTTCCTTTCATAGTGGCCGCACGCGGCCTTGTTCGTATTGTTTACGCAGCGCATTCACGCTGCAGGGTGCAAGCACCGTCGCGTAAAGCGATTACGCAGCGGGCTTTTGTTCTGCGACCTGCTTGATAGCCTGAGCAAGACCGCTGGGAACGCCATTGATGGAAACGGCAAGGCCGCGGGCAATACCCGAGATAGCGCCAGCAATTTGGGCAAGAAGCTGCTCGCGAGACGGGAGCGAAGCAACGGCTTCGACACCTGCTGCGTCCACGAACGCATTGTCCATCATGCCGCCTTTAATCGACAGATGCTCGTGCTCCTTTGCGAAATCCTTGAGCACCTTCGCGGATGCAGCGGGATCGTTTTTGCAGAACACGAATGCGGAAGGACCGTCAAGAACCTCGTCGATGCTGGTCATTTCCATATCCTTGAGAGCAATGCGCACAAGGGTGTTTTTGTACACCTTCATGACTGCATCAGCCTCACGGATAGCGCGACGGAGCTCCTCGCTTTCCTTAACGGTGAGACCACGATAGTCGACAACCCAAATGGCTTTTACGCCATCCAGATCCTCTTTGATCGAAGCCATCATCGCTTGATTCTGAGCATTGGGCATGTAGTACACCTCCTTCTTTTGCAACTCGAGTTCCGCACCTTATCGGGTGGGGTCTCGCGTTTCAAAAGAAACGACCCCCGCCGTCACCAAGACAGCAGGGGTCGATGCACGCATATACACAAACCACCTCGGCGGGCCGCCCATGCGATTAAATCCTTGCGGATACCAGCTGTCTTAGGTAGCGGAACAATCCACTAATTGCTGCAAACGCAGCCTGTTTATAATAACCGACCCTCATCAGCAGTCAAGCAACAGGGGCGTCTTACACGTATTTTTCAAACCAAGGCGGGAACTCAACCCGCTCACAGGCGTCGGAAAGACAAAGCCTCCGCTTGACAGCAGACTTTGAAAACAAACCTCCGCTCGCCGGCAGCCCCAAAAAATCAAACCTTTATCCACTTGGCAGGATGCGCGAAAACAAAGAGCGCGCCCCCAAAAGGAGGCGCGCTCGACATGTGCTGCTCTATGAAGCTTTAAGGCTTAGATAGCACCGAAAGCGGCGCAGAGAGCCTTGCACAGCGGGTAGCCGATGAAGATGTACAGCACCAGCGTGATAATGCACATCGGGAAGCCGATCTTCACGATTTCGCCAGGAGTGTAGATCTTCTTGTTGCCCCACATCATGCCAGCATGCGGAGAAGCAGCAGGCGGGAGCATGGCGACGAACACCATGAGGATAACGCCCATGGCAACCGGCATGGGGTTGATGCCGATTTGGTTGGAGAACTGGATAACAACGGGCATAAGCACAACGGCCATAGCAGCATTGTTAGCGAAGTTGGTGATGATAAGCGCAACGGTGAACATAAGGGCAACGAACACCATCTCGGGCTGACCGCCCAAAACAGGGGTGAGTGCCTTCACGAGCCAAGCAGACACGCCGGTGTCAGCGCTGGACAGAGACGTTGCGGTGTAAACAGCAGCGGCGATCATGAAGAAGATGCCCCAGTTCATCTGCTTGTAAGCAACCTCGGTGAAGTCCAGCAACGGCTTGCCGTTCCAACGGACCACCAGGAAGACGCCGACGAATGCGACGGTGGTGCCCAGAACGCCCAGGGTGTTCAGGAAGTCGCTGACAGGGTTGCCCTTGATGAAGCTGGGAACCAGGAGGCAAAGCAGGTACACAGGAATCATGTACAGGAAAGCCTTCTGCTGGAAGTTCATCTTAGGCAGCGGCATGGTCTCTTCAACCATCTGCGGGTCGATAGCCTTCATCTTGGAAACATCGATGCGCAGGAGCTTGAGAGCCAGCAGGTAAATGGCCATAACAAGCGTGGTCATGATGAGGTCAACCAGCATGTAGGGGATCATGGGAACGATGTACGGAGTGCCCATGTTGGCGGTCATGGCCTGGAATGCGCTCACGGGAATCAGCTGTGCGCCCAAGAACGGGAAGAACGGCTGACCGAGGGTCATGCACAGGAACATGCCGACGAAGAAGAACGGCCAAATTTTATCGGTGCGCTCGATGCCCATAACCTCCATGAGGCGCAGAGAAATAGGCCACATGATGATCAGGCCGGTAATGGGGCTTACCAGCGTAGACAGAACGAAGCAGCAAGTGTAGAAGATGGCCAAGAACACGAACGGACGACCAGCGAAGATCTTGCGGGTCAAGAACCATTTTGCGATGTACTTGGTATCGCCAACCTCGTCCACAGCGCCAAACAGCGTCATTGCGAACAGGGTGAGCAGTACGGTGTAGTTACCAACAGCATTCAGCCAAACGCCGTTGACGCCAGCCGCCCCACCGATGCCGGTAAGAGAGACGAGCAACAGGCCAACGACAGAGGGCCACAGAGCGCCGATGGTGGACCACAGGTACACCATACCGATGAAAACGCCTACGATGCGCATACCAACGGGGGTAATGGGATCGGGCGGCGGAATCAGCAGACCAAAGACGGCCATAAGTCCAAAGCCAATAACGCAATGGACAATATAGAGATCCTTCTTCTGCTTTCCTCCGGCTTGACTGGATTCAGCCATGTTTCTCCTTCCTTCGGAACCTCGGAGGCGACGACCGGTTTATCGCGACCTCCCCGAAACATTGGCCACGTATCTGCGCTCTGCCTAATCCGCAGACACGTAGTCAACAATACTTGAGAGATTGTAATACAATTTGGAGACAGCTTGCCATAACGATTTTCTATAAAAAAGGACCTTGGATAAAGTTCGTCGAACTTTATCCAAGGTCTGCGTAAGGATTTAATTCCCGTTTATCGCTGTTCAGCTGCTTGATACGACGTTTTCCCAGTTAAATTTGATGATATTGTGAAGGCTCTTTACCGCAATTCATCAAATATTAGTCTGATATAACTTTATCGTCATCGTAGCGTCGCAGCGCCAGTTTTTCTTTTTTAGACAGCAGTCGCTGCGCTGTTTGCGGCAGAGCCAGCAGAGCCCCCACCTGCCTCCGGCTTCACTGCGGTACTTTCGCCAATCTCTTGCACCGGACACGTTGGGTCGCCCTCAATGTAGGAGAACGCAATGCTGTCGCCCACACCGTAGCGCACTATCTCGACCAAGCTTGGCAAAGCGAAGTCATAGATGTTGGCATCATCTGCCAGCGTTACGTAGAAGTGCGAATTGCCCTCGACGGTTGCTTGCGCCATGGTTTTAATGACGCCGCTTGCCGTTTCGATATTGCCGATTTCTACGACATCTTCGCGCGTCAGGGCCCCATTGGTTACCAGCAGCTCTTCGTACGAACGTTGGCAGTTTGCAACCGTATCGCCCACAGCCACGTTTTGGTAACGCTGAATATCGATCATGGCAAATTGCTTCACCAATCCAGCGGCATCCTTAAGGGCCATAAAGTAGGTGGGCTGGTTTGCCACATTGATAAGCAGCGGGAAGGTTGCGGTGTAGCGCAAATGCTGCACTTGGCCTTCTGCGGACGACATAGCGGAGTCTTCGGTTGCTCCTGCTACGGAATAGTAATGCGATTCGGCGGTGCGCTGGTTTATGAGTACGAAGCCGATGATGGAGTTGTCAGCCGTTGCCGATGTTACACCGGTGTACACCCACACGTCATCGTCCTTGGCAATATAGTTGTACCCGTTCTCGCCATTGGTGCCAGGCGTCGTTTGATAAACGCCAGATTGGCCAAGCCACGAGTTAAACCAGCCGTTTATGTACGAACCGCTCCAGTTGTATTGCCGTATCAGCAAATCTGATGGGTAGGCACGGTCAACCCATTGCGGTACATCCTCAATGGCCAGATCTTGGCACTCGCCGGTTA
>JAZQAV010000214.1:0-4875 GCA_045545435.1 Eggerthellaceae bacterium
ATGTACTACTGCGACGAATGCGGTTGGCAGGACGCCAGTGTCGATGAAATTGAGGTGTGCCCGCAGTGCGGGAAACCCGTTCGCCAGGACACCGACGTGCTTGATACGTGGTTCTCGTCCCAGCTGTGGCCTTTTGCCACCATGGGTTGGACAACCGATGGCACGGAAGCTGCCGAAATGAAGGCTGCGTATCCCACGCAGGTGCTTTCGACGGCGCGCGACATCATGGGTTTGTGGGTAGCGCGCATGGTTATGGCGTCCATGTACTGCACCGGCCAAATTCCCTTCGAGCACGTGATTATCCATCCCACGGTTATGGGGGCCGACGGCAAGCCCATGAGCAAGTCGCGCGGCAACGGTGTTGATCCTTTGCGCCTCATGAAAGACTACGGTGCCGATGGCATGCGCTTTGGCCTGCTGATGCAGGTAACGGGTGCCCAGGATTTGCGCTTTAACGAGGCAAAGCTGGAAAGCAGCCGCAACTTCGCCAACAAGATTCGCAACGCCGCGCGTTTCGTGAGCATGCACCTTGATGGCTACACGCCCGGTGCACCCGAGCCCTCCACCCCGGCTGACCAGTGGATTTTCAGCCGTTTGGCTCGCTTGGTGGCGCAAATTGACGCACTGTACGACGATTTCGAATTCGGTGAGGTTACGCGCGAGCTGTACACCTTCTTCTGGAACGAGTTCTGCGATTGGTACATCGAGTTCTCGAAGAGCCGCCTGGACGAAGCTAACGACCCCGCCGATCGCTTGGCTTGCCAGCGCAACCTTATGTTCGTTTTGGACCAGGCAATTCGCTTGCTGCACCCCATCATGCCCTTCGTTACAGAGGAAATCTATCAAGAGCTTCCGTTCGACCGCTCCGAGGTGCCCTACCTTATTGGTGCGCAGTGGCCCGATGCGGCGGCGCTTGCGGGTTGTCGCAACGAAGATGCCGAGCGCGCCATTGAAATGGTGTGCGAAACGGTAACGGCCGTTCGCTCAACGCGTGCCCGTTACCACATTTCGCCGAAGACCGCGCTTGAGGTTACGGTAAAGGCGGAAGCGTCTGACAGCGCCCTTCTTGATGAGCAACGCGGCCTTATTGAATCTATGGGCAACACCGCATCGCTGGTGATTGCTCCCGATGCTCAAAAGGCCCAAGCGTCAACGGTTGTGCTGTGCTCCGGCTTCGAAGTGTACGTTGCCCTTGCTGGTTTGGTTGATTTCGATGCCGAGCGCGCCCGTTTGCAAAAGGAGCTTTCCAAGCTGGAAGCCGATGGTGCAAAACTTGCAAAGAAGCTTTCCAATCAGGGCTATCTTGCCAAAGCGGCCCCTGAGATCATCGAAAAGGACCGTGCTAAGCATGCCGACATCGCCGATAAAATCGAGCGAATCAACGAGCAGCTGGCTTCGCTTGCGTAAGGCAAAAGCAATTCGTTTGCATGAGGTTTAACGAAACGAGTGCGTCGTCTGGGCGGCGCGCTCGTTTTTTGTGCCGTGCGCTGGTTGTGTGCTTCGATTGCGCTTCAACGGATAACCTGCTTGTTGCGTGCGCTTTTGCTATAATCGTGTAGTTGTTCTCTATTGGGACTGTTAGCGCGCATGCGAACGTACACCTTTCGCGCGGCGCGCGTGTAGAAAACGAGGTTGAAATGAGCGATTTGCTGGCCCAATTATGGACTCCCGAATTGCAACAGGCTTTCACGGTGGTTGTGGGAGTGCTGGTGGTGCTGTACGTGCTCTCAATCGTGTGGACCGCTCGCGATGCGTATCTGCGCGGCACTGCATGGTTTTTGTGGGCCATTCTTGCGCTGGTTCCCTTCATTGGCGTAATTGCGTACTGCCTGCTGCGTCCGCCGCTGTTGAAGGTTGACCGCGACGAGCAAGAGCTTGAGATTGCCCTTAAGCAGCGCGAACTTATGAAGTTCGGCGAGTGCGCTAACTGCGGCTATCCGGTTGAAAGCGATTACGTATTGTGCCCCAATTGCCATACGCGCCTGAAAAACCTGTGCCCCACGTGCCATCATGCGCTCGATCCCGCATGGAGCGTTTGCCCGTACTGCACAACCCCTGTTAATGCTGCAGCCGCCCAACAGCAGCAACAGCAGCAAATGCGTCGCCGTCGCCCGCAGGCGTCTGAAGCCCATATGGCAGAAACGGCAAGCATCGCGGAGTAGTTTTCCCCTGCGCGCCTGTTTGCGCGAAGCTTAAGCGTTGCTCTCACGCAACCTCGCACGTAAATTTATGTGCGGCGAAAAGCTTGTGGTACTAACGCCGTGCATTCACTATTCACTCACGAAGCCGCCTGCATTCAAGCAGGTGGCTTTTTTACATGCCTCGACAAGCAAAAGCAGCAAAAGTGCGGTATAACGTAATTGAGCGGAATTACCCGCCGTGTGTTTGCGTCGAAATGGCAGGAGGCAATTATGTTCAGCAATATTCTTGTACCGTACGACGGATCGGATCACGCCCAAAACGCTTTGCACGCTGCGGTGGAACTTGCATCAAGCAGTGAAAATGCGCTGGTAACCGTTTTGAAAGTGGTTGACGTTATCAGTGTTGAAGATCCTGCTTTTGAAGTTGCAACGCGCATGGCTGGTTTGGTGCCGTTGACGCCAGCCCAACGTGAGGCCGCAGACGAGGCGTACGTCAAAGAGAACGAAAACGAAATTCGCGAGAGCGTGCAGGAGTTCTTTGACAGTGTTCCCAGCAACGTGGATATTAAAATCCAAATCGCGGAAGGCAAACCTGCCGATACCATCGTTGCCTACGCCGAAGACCACGATATTGACTGCATTGTTATGGGTCGTCGCGGTTTGGGTGTTCTCAGCGGCGCCATCGGCAGCGTGAGCTATGCGGTTATGCGCGCGGTTGATCTTCCGGTTATGTTGGTGAAGTAGCGTTCGCTTGTTGGCTCGCGCTGTTGATAGGGCGTCTTGCAGGCAAAATAGCGCAAATGCGTGAAAATAGAGTGCTCAATGTGGCCTTTCGGTTGGATTTACCGTGTCCGATAGGTAACAGGATTGTTCAAAGGCGCTTCAAGCGTTTACAATGCTTGCAACGCTAACGAGAGGCGTTTGTGCTCTCATGATACAGGTCAAGGAGGACCCTAATGGCAGAGGAAGTAACCGTTCAGAATTTTGAAGAGAAGGTTCTGAAAGCTGATAAACCCGTGCTCGTCGATTTCTTCGCAACGTGGTGCGGTCCGTGCAAAATGATGTCTCCCGTTGTGGAAGAGCTCGTGGGCGAGCTTGCCGGCAAGGCCGATGTGTACAAGGTTGATATCGACGAGAACCCCGATCTGGTTTCCAAGTACGGCATCATGGGCGTTCCCACGTTCATGACCTTCGAAAACGGCGAGGTCAAGAACAAGGCTGTTGGCGCTCAGCCCAAGCAGCAGCTTATCGACATGCTGTAAGGCTTCAAAGCCGCGCAAATCGTGGCAATTGTTGCATAAATTGCTCAGCGTAAAGCGAGGTGCGAAAGCGCCTCGCTTTTTTGTTATCCACGGACAAAAAGTCTTTTCCACCCATATAATGGATGCAATTGTGCAACTTATGGCAATGCGCTTCTTATGCGCGCGGGAAGGACTGGAAGTGGATAGGTTTTTTAAAATATCCGAGCGAGGAAGTACGCTAACAACAGAGGTGGTGGGCGGTCTTACCACTTTTCTTGCGATGGCGTACATTATTGCTGTCAACCCCGCCTTCTTGAACGCAGCAGGAATTCCCTTCAACGCTGCATTGACCGCTACGTGTTTCGGTGCGGCGCTTATGTGCGCGGCAATGGGCCTCATTACGAACAGACCGTTGGCTTTGGCAAGCGGTATGGGAATCAACGCAATTGTTGCGTTCACCTTGTGCGACGCCTCTGGATTGGGACTTGACTGGCGCGTGGCGATGGCCATTGTCATGCTTGAGGGCGTTGTTATTCTGGTGCTTGTTATTTGCGGTTTGCGCAAAGCGATCATGGATGCAATTCCTGTGAGCTTGCGTTTGGCAATTGGTATCGGCATCGGCCTGTTCATCGCCTTTATTGGTTTGAAGGGCGGCGGAATTATTGTCACCAACCCTTCGAATTTGATCGGCGCGGGTGATTTAACCTCGCCTGCCTGCATCGTTTCCTTCATTTCGATTATCATCGCGGTTGCATTGACCGCCATGAACATTCGGGGCGCCCTGCTTATTTCGATTGTGGTTGCAACCATCATAGGCGTTCCGTTTGGCGTATCCTCGCTCCCGACTTCGTGGGACTTTGGCCTTGATTTCAGCACGTTTGCGGCACCGTTCCAAACCGACCCGCAAACTGGAACCATGGCCATCGTGCAGGTATTCGTGCAACCCGCGTTGCTGCTGTTCGTGTTCTCGCTCTTGATGAGCGACTTCTTCGACACTATGGGAACGGTGGTGGCCGTTGGCGAGCAAGCCCAATTCGTTGACAAGCAGGGAAACGTCGAAAACATTCAAGAGATTCTCCTGGTTGACTCGGCCGCCGCAGTGGCGGGTGGCTTTATGGGCGCAAGTTCAATTACCACGTTTGTCGAATCGGCGTCGGGTGCCGCTGAGGGTGCGCGCACCGGCCTTTCGAACATCGTGATTGCCTGCCTGTTCGTGGTATTCGCGTTTTTGGCGCCGCTGGTGGGCATGGTGTCGGGTTCGGCAACATGCGGAGCGCTTACGGTTGTGGGCTATTTGATGATGACCTCGGTGGGCGAGATTGACTGGGAAAGCATTGAGAGCGCGTTTCCGGCTTTCATCACCATGATGGGCATTCCCTTCACGTATTCAATTACCAACGGCATCGGCTTTGGTTTCATCAGCTACGTGTTGATTATGTCCGCCATGGGTCGCATGGATGAGGTGAAACCGCTGATGTGGGTTTCTGCTGCGG
>JAZQAV010000215.1:0-16170 GCA_045545435.1 Eggerthellaceae bacterium
TATGCCAACATCCTGTTCCCCGACGGATCCATCATGGGCACCTCGGGAATCAACCCGGGCCACCGTCATGACAACAAGGACCTCGTCCATGTTGACTGGGATGGCAACCTGCTGTGGAAGTGCGACAACATCACCGAAGTGGACCTGCCCGATGGCTCTATCGTCCCCTCCGCGCGTCAGCATCATGACTTCCAGCGCCATGGCTGCCCAACGGGCTACTACGCCCCCGGTCAAGCGCCCGAGATGAACGGCAAGACGCTGTTCTGCTCCACCAAGATGGTCGACCGCCCCGACATCACCCCGCATCCCATCGCCGACACCTGGCTGGTTGAAGTTGACCAGGAAGGCAACGTGGTATGGGACTGGCTGATTACCGACCACTGGGATGAGCTTGGTCTCTCCGAAATGGCAAAAACCGTCTTCTACAAGACCCCCATCCTGCACACCGCCGGTTACACCAAAGAGAACTACTTCAACAACTGCGCCTACCTGGGCCCCAACAAATGGTACGACGCCGGCGACGAGCGTTTCAACCCCGAGAACATCATCGTCGACATCCGCAGCTTCAACGAGGCCTTCATCATCTCCAAGGAAACCAAGGAAATCGTGTGGCGCCTTGGCCCCGACTACATGAGCGATCCGAAGATGCGCGAGATCGGCTGCATCATCGGCCAGCATGAGGTGCACATGATCCCCAAGGGCCTTCCCGGCGAGGGCAACATCCTCATCTTCGACAACGGAAGCCAAGGCGGATTCGGCAATGCCACCCAGGTAGCTCCCGATGGCATTTATCCTGAGCGTCGCGGTTACTCACGCGTCCTCGAAATCGACCCCACCACCTTTGAGGTTGTGTGGAAGTACGGCGAGGACAACATGTACCAGAACGAGTACTTCTCCATCAACGTTAACATGCACTTCTACAGCGCTTACTGCTCAGGCATGCAGCGCCTCCCAAATGGCAACACCCTCATTTGCGAGTGCATCGGCGGACGCGTGTTCGAGGTTACGCCCGACAAGAAGATCGTGTGGGAGTACGTTGATCCCGGTCTGTTCACCTTCCGTGCCTATCGCTACCCCTACGATTACATTCAGAAGGTTCTGGACACGCCCGAAGAAACCCCCGTTATCCCCCCCGCACCGGCCTCGCTGCGCTTGAAAAACTTTACCGATGACCACTTCATGGAGGACTTCTACGGCAATCCTAGCCGCTGGATCTAATCTCGCATCGGGCACCTCAGCCTCGCAGCGTCTAATATTGAGGGGCACTTCATTTTCGTAAGCGAAGTGCCCCTCTCCTCTTGGATTTCTCATTTACAACCTGTTCTTTTAAGCCCCCTATTTCACAATCATTAGGAAGGGGTTGGGATACTATGTCTCAATCAGCAGAAAAGAAGCAACCGCGCGTTCCCGTTTGGGTTCACACGATCATTTTCTTTATCATCATGTTCGGGTTCGGGATGATCCCCGCTCCCGCACCCCTCACACCGCTTGGCATGAAAGCCGTCGGCATCTTCATCGCGCTTATCTACGGTTGGACCGCTATTGGAATGATCTGGCCTTCTATCGCAGGCATCCTTGCTATGCCGATTCTTGGCGTTATGCCGCTCAATCAGGTGTTCTCCACCGGTTGGGGCGGAAGCGTTGTAACCTTGCTGCTCTTCATGATGATGATCGCCAAGAATCTTGAAACGTCGGGCATCAGCAAATTCATTGCCCTTTGGTTCATTTCGCGCAAAGTCGTTATCGGAAAACCTTGGTTGCTGTCCTTTTTCTTCCTGTTCGCCGTCGCGTTGGTGTCTTCCCTCACAAGCGCAGCCGCCATGGTATTTCTTGGTTGGGTCATCCTTCAGGACATGCTCCGCGAAGCTAAAATTGAGAAGTTCGAAGGCTTCTCCAATTACATGATGATCGGCGTCGTTATGGCAACCTGCCTCGGCAACGGTCTGTTCTCGTTCCGCACCGTTGGCGCCGTCGCATTTGGCGTCATGGAAAAGGTGAGCGGTGCCGTGCTCAACGACTTCGTGTTCGCCGTGTGGGAATTTGCGATGTGCATTGGATTGCTCGCGCTGTTCGTTCTTATTGGCAAGTTCGTATTCCGCATCGACGCGAGCAAGATTGCCGCTCTTGATAAGACATATTTCGAGAGCCTTGATCTGAGCCTCAACGGCACCCAGAAAGCCATTCTCGCACTCATGGCTCTTTTGATCGTCGTTATGCTTGGCCCCAGCGTCATGCCAGCAAACTGGGCGATCACCGCATTCTTCAAAGCGCTGGGATCAAACGGCGCTGCCGCCCTGGTGTGCTTGCTCATGTGCATCATCCGCATCAATGGCACTCCGCTCATGGAGCCGCGCCAGACCATCCGCGAAGGCGTTTCGTTCGACGTGCTGTTCTTGGGTGCCGCCGTGCTTCCGCTCGCTTTGGGAACCTTCTCCTCCGCCGACGCCGGCATCAGCGCTTTCCTTACGCAAGTGCTCTCGCCACTGGTTCAGGGGCAATCGGGCATCCTATTCCTCGTTTTCGCAGGTCTGATTGCGGTCATCCTCACCAACGTTATCAACAATGTGACGGTTCCGCCTATCCTGTTCCCCGCGTTCTACCCAGTCGCTTCAGCTGTGGGCATTGGACCAGTTGAGCTTATGTGCGTTATCGTTTTCGCTTGCGGCCTCTCGTTCTTGCTTCCCTCTGCGTGCCCCATGGCAGCCATTATGTTCGGTAACAGCGAATGGATCAAAACGACCGACATCTACAAATACGCTGGTACGTTCTTGGTTGTGTGCTTTGTCACGCTGTGCATAACCCTTCCCATCGTCCAGATTATTTTCCCGTAAGCATTCTTTTCTACATGCGATTTCGTTCTGTCCGAATTCGCACCAACCCCCCGCGGCGATGCTCGTTGCGGGGGGTTTGCTATACTTCGAAGAAAATACCTCTGACACGCGAAACGAAAAGCGCCGCAACACGCAAACCGCACGAAACGGAATGCATTGCGCTTTCTGAAAGATCCCGATAAGAAACGACTCCGACATGAATAGCACCAACTCCTCCTGGCGTAAGCCGCATCACATCATTCCACAGTTCAGCAAGCCCGATGACGAAAAAGCAATCATTCCCGCCACGCGCTTTTTCGACCAAATGGCCATTATCGGCGACGAGGTGGTGGCATGTTTTGCCATGCGCACTTCTGCCGGATATGTTCTTATAGACTGCCTTGAGCCAACCGAGCGCGCACTTGCCCTGATCGAGCAAGGGTTCGCCGATTTGGAATGGGATATAAACGAACTTGCCGCTATCGTCATCACCCACGGGCACGGAGACCATTATGGAAACACGGGTACCTTGCAAAAGCGCTATGGCGCGCACGTTTATTTAAGCGAGCGCGACTGGCAACTGGCCCGCGACAACGAGGACGGCCTTGACTACCGCCTCCCCGATTTCACGGTTGACCACTTTATCAGCGATAACGAAGTGCTTGAATTCGGCGATACGCGCATTCTTTGCGTTGAAACACCGGGCCATACGCCAGGATGCTTCTCGTTCATCATCGATGTCACTGACGAAGGCGTGCCTCACAAGATGGCATTGTGGGGCGGCTCGGGAATACTACCCACCTCCAATGCCGCTCAGTATTACCAATCACTGGTAAAGTTCTCGGCCCTTTGCGAGCAAGGAGGTGTCGACGGAGAAATTGCCACGCATCCCTCCCTCGACAACGGCATCGAGCGCATAGCGCTGGTGTGCAACATTGTGGACGGCGTTCCCAATCCCTTCGTATTAGGCTCCGCGGGCTAACACTACTACGAGCAGCAGTTTTATGAGCTTGCTTACGCAAAGGGAATTCCGCGCCCATAAAGGCGCAAAAGATACCTGTCACCGCGCACGCGCAAAAAAGATTACTCACCCGTAAACAAATAACGGCTACACCCGCCGATCAAACCAAAGGAGGCGCCCCTTTTAGGAACGCCTCCTTTCCGTAGGTACGTTTGCTTGCATCCGTAGGCACATTTGCTTGCAAGCCGCTGACAGCCACTTGCGGCTACCTATGCGCAAGCTGGTTGCGCAGCCACAGATACGCGCGGGCAACCGGATCAAAGCCATTAACCGCATCGAGCGCTTTGCGCAAACGAAGCGTATACGGTATCTGCTGCTCCCCTACTTCTTCTAACATGTCCTGGTCGATGAGCTGTTCACACGCGCGCAACTTGGCATCGATAACATCAAGGGCCAAGGCACGGTTAACACCAATGCCAATTTCCCACACAACAAATTCCATGTGCACAACCGTGTACCAATGCAACTTGGAAAGGCCGCGCTCACGCGAGAACGCAAGGTTTTGCGAAGCGCCTTCCAAGAAATCAAGAACTTCGCCCGTTGTCCAGTTGTGACGTTTGCGCTGCAGGCGATACAGGTAATTAGCCTTGTTGGTGGCGTAGAACGAGCCCGCTTGATCAAGAAGGCGCACTAAAAAGACGGGGTCTTCGAAATAGCGCAGCGTACCAAACCGATTCGCACCGTTGGCAAAGAGCTCACGGGCGAACATAAAGCGCGTGAAGCCGAAATCGAACTGGTAATCTTCCCAGCTCACCACCTTGCACTCGGCAAACTGATAGCCGTCGTATTCGGTGCCCGAAAAGTCGCGCTCATACTCATCACCGCGCCAGTTAACAATGCCGCCCCCAGCTATCAACTGGTTATGGTCGCGCGCCCCTTCGTACAGCGCACGCAAATACGACGACTCCTCGTACAAATCGTCGCTGTCCAAAAACGTGATGAACTCACCGCGCGCCGCGTCGATGCCCGTATTGCGCGCCGCACCAGCACCCGCGTTGGACTGCTTGATCAGGCGAACGCGCGGATCGAAAGCGGCGAATTGTTCAACGACAAATGCAGAGCGATCGGTTGAGCCATCGTCAACGCACACCACTTCGATATTGGGAAGGTCTTGGGTAAGCACCGATTCCAGCGTCTCAATAAGCAACGTTTCAACGTTATGAACAGGAATGATAACGCTCACACACGGGGTTTGACTTTCGCAGGGCACCGCATTCTCGCGCATGGAAGCTTGTTCCGCCACGTCAATCACTCACCTTGCAGCACGTCATCTGCGCCCTCAGCAACAGCGCGGGGACGCGTTTCCAAATAGCGCACAGCAGCCGGATCGCTTTCGCCATCGAGCGGGAACGACTCGGGGTAGCGCTCCATGAACGCGGCAACACCCGCATCCATAAGGTACAGCACCTGTCCGCGACTGTTTGGCTCGAACAAATCAAGCTGCAGCTCTCCCGCCTCTTGGGCCTGTAAATACTCACCCCGCGCACGCTCCATGAACTCCTCGCGCACGCTTTCGGCGATACGCTCGTAGTTCCAGCGGTATTTGCCCCACTTGCACACAGGCAGCCACGGAACAAACGCACGCGCACGTTCGGGGCGCTCGCGCAGGAATGCCTCCGCTTCGTCCATTTCGTCGCACACGTAATACACCTTGTCGGTAGTCTTGGAAGAGGCTCCCGGGTTGTCCACTCGGTAATGAAGGAAAGGACGGCGCAGCGTCACCATACGGCGTGCCGCATAAAGTACTTTCAGGCAAAATGCCGTGTCCTGGAAAGCGGCACCGGGTGTTTCACGAAACGTTATGCCTTCGCCCAGCAAAAATGAGCGGCGGTACAACGCGGCCCAAATGGAAGGGACGCGCGTGATAATTTCAGGTTTATCGGCGGGGTCGAACACCTTGTTATAGCCAAACCCATGCAGGTTCCAAATAATGTCATCGCGTTTTTCGTAATGCAGGTAATAGTTGCATTTCACCACATCGGCACGGTTGCGCTCCGCCGTACGCGCCAGCTTTTTGAACATGGCCAAATCGGGATAATCATCGGGTTCAACGATGCCAATATAGGTGCCGCGCGCCTCCATGAGACCACGGTTCATAGAAGCACCGTATCCCGAATTGGGCTTATCGATCACGCGAATGCGCGAATCAAGGTCGGCCCAGGCATGCAGGATCTCGGGCGAATCGTCCGTGGAACCATCGTTTATAGCAATAATCTCGATGTCCTTGAGGGTTTGGTTGCACAGCGCCTTCAGACACTGCTGCAAATAAGCCTGAGCATTGTACACCGGCACCAAAATGGAAACCATGGGAATACTGCTTTGTCCGGCCATATGCGCTCCTTTCACCGATGCAGCTAACTAGCCCAACTTCTTAGCCAGCAACTGATTGATGAGCTTAGGATTGCCCTGGCCCTTCATCTGCTTCATGCATTGCCCCACAAAGAAACCGATGAGCTTGGTGTTGCCCTCGCGATAGCGCTCCACCTCGTTCGGGTTTGCCGCAATCACCGCGTCTACGACCGCCTCGATGGCACCCGTGTCAGAGACCTGCTTCATACCGCGCGCCTCAACGATGGCCGAAGGATCGGCGTCTTCGTCGATAACCGCTTGGAACACCTCTTTGGCCTGCTTGGATGAAATGGTGTCGCTTGCCAAGAGATCAACCAGCTCAACCGCGCGCGCAGGCGTGAGGGCAATGTCCGAAAGCGCTGCTTCGGCATGGGCGTTAAGATAGGCAACCACGTCGTTGAGCGCCAAGTTGGCCAGCGGTTTGGCCAACTTCTTGGCATCTTTACCTGCAGACTTCGCCTGCGTCATGCCCTCTTCGAAGAACGATGCGATCGCACAGTTTTCCACCAGATGACGCGCGTCGTAAGAAGACAGTCCAAAATCGGCCTCGAAACGCGCGGCTTTTTCGTCGGGAAGCTCGGGGAGTTTCGCGCGAACGTTGTTTATGAACTCATCCGTTAAATCGTAGGGTGCCAGGTCGGGATCGGGGAACATGCGGTAGTCGTCGGCGGTTTCTTTCACGCGCATGACGATGGTGTGCTTAAGGGACGGATCCCAGTGGCGGGTTTCCTGGTAAATTTGGCCCCCTTCTTCAAGGACCTCAGCCTGACGGCGAATTTCGTACTCGAGGCCATCATGAAGGCTCTTGAAGCTGTTGAGGTTCTTAAGCTCGGTTTTAACACCGAACTTGTCGGAGCCGCGGCGACGCAACGACACGTTTCCGTCGCAGCGCATGGAGCCTTCTTCCATCGAGCAATCCGAGATACCGATGGTAAGGAAAATTTGGCGCAGCTTTTGCATGAACAGGCGCGCCTCTTCGGGCGTGCGCAGCTCAGGCTCGGTAACCAGCTCAATAAGCGGCGTACCGGCACGGTTGTAATCGACCAACGAGTGCGTGGCGCCGGCAATGCGACCTTCGTCACCACCGATATGCACCATTTTGCCCGCATCCTCTTCCATATGGATGCGCGTGATGCCCACGTGAGCGCGATAGCCTTCAGCAGTGCGCTCAATGTTCTCAACGGTGTCGCCGGGTTCAAGCTTGTCTATGCCATAGCGCTCCGACGCCGCACGACCGTCAACATCCAGGTCAAGATGACCGCGCATGCAAAACGCAACGGGACCTTGCGTGGTTTGAAAGTTCTTGGCCATATCAGGATACATGTAACCTTTGCGATAGAACATGGAGTGTTTTTCGATGTCGCAGTTGGTTGCCAAGCCCGCCAGCACAATGGACTCAATGGCCGCTTTGTTGGGGACGGGCAGCGCACCGGGCATACCTAGGCAAACAGGGCACACGTGCGTATTGGGCGCCGCACCAAACTCAAGCTTGCAGCCACAGAACATCTTGGTTTCCAGCGTGGTGAGCTCGGTATGAATTTCCAGGCCGATAACGGCCTCCCAATCAACCAGTACCTCTTCAAGGGTTTTCATCGGGCGCCTCCCTTCGTGCCAGCGAAATCAGGCGCAACAGGAGCAGGTCCGTACACCGTTTCCAGCGCCGCTGCAACGCGCAGCATGTTTTCGTCTTTGAACTGCGGGGAAATTAACTGCACGCCAATGGGCAGCCCACTTGTTTCACCCAAACCGCAGGGCATGCTCATACCGCCGTTGCCCGCGATATTGATGGAAATGGTGAACATGTCCGTCAGGTACATGCTGGTAGGATCCGAAATTTCACCCAGCTTGAATGCAGGCGCAGGGGTTACGGGCGCCAAAATGCAGTCGCATTGCTGGTAGGCCTGCGTGAAATCTTGCGTGATGAGCGTGCGAACCTGCTGCGCCGGATAGTAGTACTTGTCGTACACGCCCGCGGAAAGCAGGTAGCTACCCAGCATAATGCGCCTGCGTGCCTCGGGGCCAAAGCCCGTAGCACGCGAATGTTCGTACTGACCGCCCAAGTCTTTGTGGCCTTGATCGCAATAGCCGTAGCGAACCGAATCGAAGCGCGAAAGATTGGAGAATGCCTCGCACGGGCCCAGCACGTAATAGGCGCTCATAGCCGCTTGTGCATGGGGAAGATCAACCTCAACGATGGACGCGCCCAAAGCCTCAAGCTGGCGAGCTGCATCCTCAACCTTGACGCGCACTTCGCTGGAAAGACCCTGCGCCTCCATGAACGCAGGGACCACACCGATGCGCATCCCGCTCGCGCCCTCGGCCAAGTTGGCCGTGAAGTCAACGTCAACCTGCTGGCTGGTGGCATCGCGCGGATCGCGACCGGCGATAGCGTTAAGGGTGAGCGCTGCATCCTCAACCGTGCGCGCGAAGGGACCAACCTGGTCAAGCGAGCTACCGAACGCCACAATACCGTAGCGGCTTACAACACCATACGTGGGTTTCACGCCAATAACGCCGCAATAGTTGCCCGGCTGACGAATGGAACCGCCCGTGTCCGAGCCCAGCGTTACCGTGGCCATACCTGCAGCAACCGCCGCAGCGCTTCCGCCCGACGAGCCACCGGGGATGCGCTCGGTATCCCACGGATTGCGCGTGGGGCCGAATGCGCTGGACTCCGTTGAAGAGCCGAACGCAAACTCATCCATGTTGAGCTTGCCCAACGGAATGGCACCCGCATCAATCGCACGGGCAACCGGCGTTGCCGTAAAGGGCGAGACGTAATTCTCGAGCATACGCGATGAGCAGGTAGTGTGCGTTCCAATAAGGTTCATGTTGTCCTTAAACGCAATGGGCACGCCCGCAAGGGAGCCCGCGTAGGCAAGATTGCCTTGCGAAACGGCGGCATCCACACGATCGGCCGCTTTCAGTGCTAGCTCCTCGGTAGTTTCAAGATAGGCATGAATTTGACCGTCGCAGGCAGCAATGCGCTCGAGCGCGCTTTGGGCAACTTCACGTGCGGAAAATTCCTTAGCGGCAAGGCCAGCCTGAAGCTGGCGAATGCTCATTTCGTGCAAGGAGGTAGGTGCTTGATTCGCCGCAGCCATTAGCGATCGCCCTCCTCTCCCAAAATAGAGGGGATCAGGAAGCAACCGTCTTTTTGACGCGGTGCGTTTGCAAGGGCCTCTTCTTGGGTGAAGCCCTGCACCTCAACATCTTCGCGCATAACGTTTGAAAGGCTTCCAATGGGATGGAACGTAGGAGTTACGCCTTCCAAATCGTACTCAGTAATGGTTTGGAGGCTATCGATAATATCGTTGAGGTCTACCGTCATCTGCGGCACCTCTTCGTCGGTGAGATAGATGCGCGTGTACTCTGCGATTTTGCGCACATCGTTCTCGGAAACATGCTGGGCCATGTGCAAAGACCTGCTTTCCTGCTAACTGAGCGGATAACTGATTCATGATAGCAAATACGCCTTTGGGCGCATTCGAGCATAGCGTAAGTTGTCAGATTTCACACGGATACAGCGAACGAAACGTTATCGTTTATAATTGCGTTATGCGCTCAAGCGCACCGTGGTAACCATGTGATTAAGGAGAACCAATGGACGAGATTTTGGAATTCATGAAGGCAAATCCCACGTACTACCTGGCAACCGTCGACGCTGATGGCAACCCCCAAGTGCGCCCGTTCGGCACGTTCTCGCTCATTGACGGTGCTTTCTACATTCAAACCGGCCGTTCGAAGAATGTCGCAAAAGAGATTGCCGCTCATCCGCGTTTGGCCATCTGCGACTTTGCTACCGACGGCAGCCAATGGCTGCGCATTGAGGCCGACGGCGTTGACACCAACGACGCAACCATCGAGCAGAAGATTTTGGACGAGTATCCGAGCCTTACCAGGATGTACGCTGCAGGCGACGGCAATACGGCCGCCATCCGCCTGGACAACGTAACGGCTACGTTCTACAGCTTCACCGCTGAGCCGCGCAAGGTTCTGTAACAGCAACTCGCGCGCAAAGCTCAATCGCGCTTATCGCGCCAATCGTGCCGCCAAAAGCACACTCGCACTTCCGAACGCGGTAACTACACCGCACATACGCTTATCGAGTGCGAGAGCCTGCTTTTGGCGGTTTTTATTGCGCTCGTAAACTGCCGCGGCTACCTCAGGCGGCCTGGCGCGCTTTTGCACCAACCGCGAGGCCAACTGCCGGTTAGATATGGTTTATCAAGCTTGCCTGGAACCCAGCGCCAAAGCCGTTGTCGATATTTACAACCGATACGCCTGAAGCACAGGAATTGAGCATGCTGAGCAGCGCCGACAAACCGTTGAACGAAGCTCCGTACCCTACGCTGGTTGGAACGGCTATCACCGGGCACGATACCAAACCGGCAACCACGCTTGCCAAAGCGCCCTCCATGCCGGCAACAGCGATTACCACCTTGGCGCGCGCGAGGGTTTCGGTTTGGGCAAGCAGCCGATGAAGACCCGCCACACCCACGTCGTACACGCGAACAACATCGTTGCCAAGCATCTGCGCCGTAAGCGCCGCCTCTTCGGCCACGGGGATATCGCTGGTTCCACCCGTAACCACCACAATAGAGCCCGCACCGTCAGGTGTTGGCGGCTGTCCTACCGTCACCACGCGCGGAAGATCGTAATACGTAAAGATAGGTAAGTCCGGCACGGCATCATCGGGGTCGGGCACGGCATTATCGGAGTCTGGCGCGGCATCATCGGGATCGTCCCCCGCTATGACAAGCCCTTCGGAGAGCAGCGTTTGAACCTCAAGGGCCTTATCCGCATCCACGCGCGTCACCAACACGCGCTCTTGGCCAGCATCCAGCATTGAAGCGATTATGCCCGCGATTTGGTCGGCAGTTTTGCCCTCGCCGTAGATGACCTCCGACACACCACGGCGAATCCCGCGTTGGTTGTCGATTTGAGCGTAGCCGAGATTGCTTATGGGCTCGATCTCCAGCGCGATCGCAGCTTCCGCTGGATCAACTTCCCCAGTAGCCACGCTCGCAAGCAACTTTTCCAAATCACGTTTTTCCATGAATCCGCCTCCTTGCAGCCGTGTTTGAGCATGCGCTACAACACACGTCGAATGTTGTCCATGGCGCGAACTAAATACAGCGTTGCCTGTTCGCGGTCGGCTTCCGAAAAGTCAGCGAAAGCGATGTCGCCGAAATCGGAAACCACGATATCAACCGCTTCGGAGAGCGCTTCCGAGCGGCTGCCCAAGCTCACGCGCATTCCCAATCCATCATCGCGCATCCGCTTTATGTTCACACGCGCACTTCCTTCTGCCGAAACCGTGGCATCGGAGTGCAAATGCAGCAAATGCTTCACCAGCATGCGCTGTACCGACGAGACAACCTTTATTGCCGCAGCGCCCGTAAAGTCGGCGATTTCACGAACCGATTTCGCTTCGCCCGCATACTTGATGTACGCAAACACCTTTACGTCTTGCGGATCGAGATCGAAGCGTTCGGCCAAAGAATCAAACGAACGATCGATAAGCTTCGAAGCGTAGTAAATATCAGTGAGTGCTGTTTTTTGCACATGAGGGTTAATTGCAACCTGCGCGCGCTCGTTGCCCAAGCGCTTGGTGCTGGGCAACACGAACGGGGCGCTGTGGTCGCCCGCTACATCCACAAGAAAACGGTAAACGTCCGCCCGTCGTTCCCGATAGCTTTCGGCGTCATAAATACGCTGGTAAAAATCGCGGTAATAATCAATTACGTTCAGCTTCATGCGAACGATATTGCCAATGGACATACTGCGGCTTACCAGCGAGCCCTCCGTTTTGACGTAGTAATACACCGGCGCATGTATGGGGGCTATAAGCTCGCAATGCAAAACGTACTCCATGTTGAAAATGAAGTCTTCGCACCAGGTGAGCTCGGGGTCCATGCGAAGGTTGTATTCCTCGATGATTGAGCGTTTGAACAGCTTGTTCCACAAAACGCCGTAATAGTAGTCGGCGGGATCTTCAAGCATGAAGTTGGCATATTGCTCGCGCGTAATAACCGAGCCCACATCGATATCGCCCTTGCGCGAAACCAAATCGCCCACCACACGGTAGAAATCGGCGATAACCATGTCGGCGGTGGTTTCCTCCATCGCACGCACCATAAGCTTCGTGGCGTCGGCGGTTATCCAGTCATCACAATCGCAAAACTGCACGTAGGCACCACGCGCCGCGTTAAGGCCGTCGTTGCGCGCTGCGGAAGCTCCCCCGTTTTGCTTGTGCACCACCAAAACCCGCGCGTCTTGCTCAGCAAAACGGTCGCAAAGCGCAGAGGAGCCATCGGTTGAGCCATCGTCTACCAAAATGAGTTCGAAATCGCGAAATTCCTGCTCAAGCACGCTGCGCACACAATGCTCGAGCGTGTTTTCGGCATTGTAGACCGGAACGATTATGCTTACCTTGGGCTCATCCATGTGTTCCGCACGCTATCGCAAATTTACACGTTGAATTTGAAGTGCATGACGTCGCCATCTTGCACAACGTACTCTTTGCCCTCTTGGCGCAGACGGCCCGCATCGCGGCAGCCTTTCTCGCCGCCATAGGCAATGTAGTCTTCGTAAGAAGCCGTTTCCGCCTTGATGAAGCCACGCTCGAAATCGGAGTGAATAACGCCCGCTGCTTGAGGCGCCTTAGCCCCAATGGGGATGGTCCATGCTTTGGTTTCCTTCTCACCCGAGGTGAAGTAGGACTGCAGGCCCAGCAGATGATAGGCCTCGCGCGCCAAACGCGCCAACCCGCTTTCTTCAAGCCCCATTTCCTCAAGGAACATTTGCGCCTCTTCAGGATCAAGTTCGGCCAAATCGGCCTCAACCTTAGCGCTGATGGGCACGGGGGCGCAGCCGTCGATTTCGGCCAACGTGGCATTCACCTGGCTTTCGTCGACATTTGCGACATACAGAATGGGTTTCAGCGTGAGCAGGTGCAAATCGCGAAGCACCGCTTGCTCTTCATCGGTGAGGCCCAGCGAGCGCGCGCGATGACCGTCATTAAGCCCTTCGAACACTTTCCTTGCCGTTTCGAATTTGAATGCCGCTGCTTTGTCGCGACGCGCGTCTTTTTCAAGGCGCGGAAGGGCTTTTTCTATGGTGCCCATATCGGCCAAGATAAGCTCCGTTTTAATGGTCTCAACATCGCTTTCGGGATTGACCACACCATCAACGTGAACCACATCGGGGTCGCTGAAATAGCGCACCACTTCGCAAATGGCATCGGTTTCTCGAATGTTTGCGAGGAACTGGTTGCCCAAACCCTCGCCGCGCGATGCACCCGCCACAAGACCGGCGATGTCCACAAACTCAACCGTGGCCGGCACGATTTGTGCCGGATTGTCAATTTTAGCCAGTTCTTCCAGGCGGCTGTCAGGAACCGGCACCACGCCCACATTGGGTTCGATAGTGGCAAAGGGATAGTTTGCAGCAAGCGCATTGTTGCTGGTAAGCGCATTGAACAAAGTAGACTTGCCAACGTTTGGCAGTCCGACGATTCCTATGGAAAGCGACATGTCACACCTTAACGATCGCGTACTGGCACGGTTTACCCAAAAGGGCACTTTTCATCGTAGCACGTAACGTTACCTACCACGCCCGCAGACTTCGCTTTAGAAGCAAAACCACAGCACTGCATTCTTTGACCCAACAGAAGCGCTGTCTAACGCTTTAATTCTGGGGCGAAACCGCTGCGCCCATACTCGCCGGGGCGAACCGCGGTACCGTGCAGTATTGATCGGAGGCGAGTCGCAGCGCTGCGCATTTTCGATCAGGCAGAACCACTGTCGCAATTTAAGCCCACCAGAACAGCTGCGTCCCATGCTCGCCAAGGTAAAGCCGCAGTGTCCCATGCTTACCGAGGCGAAAGGTACAAGGAGTCACCGAAGGTGAGCTTAATCCCCTCGAACAGCTGGCTGTTCTCGGCGAACCATTGCGCCGTGCGTTTGGAAGGAGCAATTTCGCGGAGGGCGCAGAGGGCGTTCGCTATATTCTGAAACACCTGATAATCATCAAGTTCCGCACACGTTGCCGTAAGGATGACGAATTCGGAATCGCACGGCACGATACACCTATGAGGACGCCCGCCATTCACAATATCGAATGCAACCTTCTCCTGCGGCCAAACAAAGCTCATGGACTCACGTTCCTTTCCGTTGCTCACCCGAAAGCCCCCTGCGTACGGCTTTAGGTCAACGGTACAAAACGCATCCCACAGCCACCAAGCAAACGCCCAACGCGCTTACAACGCATTGCCGACGGTTATTTGGCAACAATTCTCAAGAAAGCGGTCAAATGTCGACCGAGAGCTTGTGGCAAGTTTTCGCATTTGCATAAATGACGCTCTATCATGTTTGCGGGTATCCGTCTGCAGAAATGACGGTTTGTCACGTTTGCGGGTATCCGTCTGCAGAAATTACGGTTTGTCACGTTTTTCCCTGCAAAGATGCCGCTTTGTCAGGTTTGACGCTTTCAATCTGCAAAAATGCCGCTTTGTCATGCTCTTTTCTGCAAAGTCGCCGCTTTGTCACGCCAAGAAGAACATGAGCGTCATTACCTTTTAACCGGCAGCGCCCTGAACAGGGAATAAATCAAGTCATGCTTGAGCGGTCACGCATTTCCGTTTTATCTTTGTGACAAAGCGGCTTTTTTGCAGAATCAGAGCGCCATTTTATGACAAAGCGGCATTTTTGCAGGAGGATGCGATTGCAGCGATTCTGCGCGATGCCAGCGCGAAAGCTTCTACAGCAATTGCACGCGCCAAACCAACCGCGTGGTCGCAAACCGAGTGTTTGGCATCCACAATGCTCAAACGACCGTGCGCATCTTCAAAAAGCCGCGGTCTCACACCAAGCGTTTGGCGTTCACGGCGCTCAAATGGCCGTGCGCATCTTCGAAAAGGCACAGCTTTCCATCAAGGCTTTCGTAAATCCGTGAGAAAGTGGCAAACGTCGCATTAGCGGAGCTATTCGTACATGATTCATCGTTAGCAGCGCAAACCGGTTCATCGATCTGGACTTCAGGTTCTGAAGCACCATCGAGCCCATTCGATTCGCTAACACCCGCATCGCCAGAATAAAAGCCCGCACGCCTTCGAAGATCTTTGCTCCTGCGCGCAATCTCAATTCGCCGAGATGATTTCAGATGTGGCCGCGTCATCTACTTATCTCCACCCGCCGAAGAACACGGAGCCAAAAAGGCATCGGCGCCATAAGTGACCTTCCAGAACACCAACCCGGCTGCCGGTGCGCACTCCCCTGCCGCACGCCTATCGCACGCAGCCAACGCTTGGGCTACCCACGCCTCTTCGCGCTGCCCGCGCCCAACCGCCACCAGCGTTCCCACAATCGAGCGCACCATGGAATGCAGAAAGGCGTTGCCCACAACGGTTACCACCAGCATCTGCTCGCCCATCACATATTCAGTGGCGAACGAGATTTCGCTCACGTTGCGCCACGTGCGCTTTCCTTCCGCAGAAACGGCCTTGCAAAAGCTTTTGAAATCATGCTCGCCGATAAGACAGCGACTGGCGCGCTCCATTGCGCCAACGTCGAGCGTGCCGGGAACGTACCAGCACAAATCGCGCGTGAGCACAGGAGGCGTCGACCCCGCTGCAAGGTAGTAGCGGTACGTGCGCGTACGCGCATCGAAGCGCGCCGAGAATCCGTCTTTGCACGGCAGAACATCGCTTACCACGATGTCGTCATGCGTCAGGGCGCACAGCGAGCGGCGAATGCTCTCCAACGTACGTCCCCCAAGTTCGCCTTCGCGAATCGAAAAGCTCACAACCTGGCCGCGCGCATGAACGCCTGCATCGGTTCGCCCCGCACATACCGTTTCAACGTCGCGACGAAACAGAAGCCCCAGCGCATGCTCAAGCTCACCTTGAACCGTTAGCTGCCCCGGCTGTTTCGCATAGCCGCAAAACGCATTTCCGCGATAGCCCACCACAAGGGCAAACGTGCGGTC
>JAZQAV010000216.1:0-12379 GCA_045545435.1 Eggerthellaceae bacterium
TGCTTTAGAGCTTGAAGAAGAGTACGCATCAGATGGCGCGGTGCTCCGACAAGACGCTTCGGGCGCAGCAGGTTCAGCCGATGCGCAAAGGTCCACCAAGAAGAGCGGTCGCGGAAAGCATGCCGCCGGCAAAAAGGAAATCTCGGTTCACGAGCGCAGGTCGCGTCGTACGCGTCGTACGCTTATCGTGATCATCGTTTTGCTCATCGCCCTTTTGGGCGCTTTGGGCTATTTCGCTTTCCATCTGTTTGAAACCGGGCAAACGGTGGCCGTTCAGCAAACCCAAACGTCAACCACTTCCAACGAAGTCATCGACAACGGCGCGAACCAAGACGCCGCAACCGCTTCCACTAAGAAAACCGACGTACCGCATCTGGTGGGTCTTATTGGCCTTAACACCGAATCTGCCGTCAAGCAGCTGGGTCATGGCGCCACGGTGAAGTCCGAGCGCGCCGTTGAGGAAGAGGGCAACCCCATCAAGAAGTCCCTCACCGTGCCGCTCACCGATGAGCCTGCCGACACCAAAACGGGCACCCCCACGGTATATTTGGGCCTGGACAAAGATGGCAACGTCATTCAGGCGGGTTACTCCACCTCCACGGCGTCTTTGGGCTTTGGCGCAATCGGCTTCGTTGACGCTGTTACGAATGAGCACGTTATTGAGAAAACACTCAGCGAGGCGGGCATCAACGTACAGGAAGGTGCGGCTGTTCTGCCTTCGGACAAAACGGCGTATTCAACGTATGACACCGATGGCACCACGCTCAAGCGCGAGCGCTATTCGTTCAGCGGCAACGTAACCATCAACGGGGCGAATTACGCATGGTCCGCCGTGTTGGCCTACGATTACGCTAACGCGAACCTTACGGGAAATCTTGCCGATACCGTGCGCGTAATTTACGTGTACATCTCGCGTGCGTAAATGCGCAGAATTCTTGCAGGCCCGGCGCCAGGTTGCGCCGGCCTGCAAAAGTGGTACTATATACAGGCTGTTTACTCAAGTGAGATGAAGTTACCAAGCTTCTTCTCCACCTGATTCGGCGCTTGAGGCCGATGGGTTCATTGAATATGACGCTCGCAAATCTTGTGATTTGCGCTTTTGTGTCACTGAAACGAACCCGCGTCCTTGAAGCGGGTTTTTTTATTGGAGCGCGTAAGCGCGAGAACAACGGGGAGGTGAGCTCAATAGCAGCTCAGGAGCCGCGGCTCAACGATGAAATCAATGCGCGTGAATGCCGCCTGATTGGTTACGATGGAGCGCAGATGGGTATTTATCCTGTCGTGCAGGCCCGTCGTATCGCTGAGGACCAAGGATACGATTTGGTGGAAATTGCTCCGAATGCAACGCCGCCGGTTTGCCGCATCATGGATTACGGCAAATACAAATATGATCAGGAGATCAAGGCGAAGCAGGCTCGCAAGAACCAGAGCAAGATCGAAACCAAGGAGATGAAGTTCCGTCCCAAAATTGATGTGGGCGACTACACCACCAAGAAAAAGCACGTGCTGCGTTTCTTGTCTGAGGGGAACAAGGTGAAAATCACCATCATGTTCCGTGGCCGCGAGATGGCTCATCCCGACCAAGGTCTTTCCATTCTGGAGCGCTTGGCTGACGATCTGAAAGACGTTGCCGCCATCGAAAGCGCGCCAAAGATGGAAGGCCGCAACATGCACATGCTCATTGCCCCCTTGCCGTCTACCATAAAGAAAAAGGACGCAAAGAGCGCAAAGCGCAAGAACAAGAAGCAGGATGCTGAGGAGCAAGAAGCAAATCAGCAAGAAGGAAAGGACGAATAAATGCCCAAGATGAAGACCCATCGCGGCTCCGCCAAGCGTTTCCGCGTTACCGGCACGGGAAAAATCGTGCGTGGCAAGGCTTACAAAAGCCACATCATGACCAAGAAAAGCCCCAAGCGTAAGCGCAACTTCCGTCAGGAAACCGTCGTCGCTCCCGCTGACCGCCGCGTCATCGCCCGTAACCTCGGCCTTCGCTAATAGGCCTCGTCCATAAAGGAGTTCAAACATGCCTCGTGTAAAACGTGCTGTCAACGCGCATAAGAAGCGTCGTACCGTCCTTGGTCGTGCCAAGGGCTATTATGGTGCGAAATCCCGTACCTATACTAAGGCTAAAGAGCAAGTTCAGCATTCGCTTCAGTACCAGTACCGCGATCGCCGCAACAAGAAGCGTGAGATCCGCAAGCTCTGGATTACCCGCATCAATGCTGCTGCTCGTCTGAATGGTCTGTCCTACAGCGTGTTCATGAACGGCCTCAAGAAAGCCGGCGTTGAGCTCGACCGTAAGGTTCTTGCCGATATGGCCGTAAGCGATCCCGCTGCATTTGCTCAGTTGGTCGAGGTCGCCAAAAAGGCTCTTGCCTAATAGCTGCTTTTAGCTGCTCTTACTTGCGCGCCCGCATCCGTCGATGCGGGCGCGACGCATTTTCGGCACCTGTTTCCCCGGCGCGCATCGTACGCTTTTTGCTTTGTCACTTGGATGAAGTTTCAGGTTGGATACCATGTGGTCGCTTGAAATCCGTTCCCGATAATGTGAATCTCTTCTTGCACGTTTTTAGGCCGGTGTGGCCGAATGGTTCGAAAGGTATGCGATGCGCTGTTCTAGCTGCGGTGCACAACTTGAAGAAAGGGCGCAGTTTTGCCCGCATTGCGGTGAACCCGTAATCGGTGCGGACGATGCCAAAAATCAAGATGCCGCACGCGATGGCGAACCGGCTCGTCCTTCTGTTGCAAAACGCTCCGGCGAAAAGGCCGACGAGCCGCGCTTCTTTGCGGCTCGCTCCCAAGCTTCTGGCCGCCGGGCAAGTGGCCGCACGCGCGATGCTTCAAAACAGGTAAATCGCAGTCGCCACAAATTTATCGCGGCCGTTTTAAGCGTCGCTGTTCTGCTGGTGGCGTTCTATTTGGTATGGGACGTGCATCTGCGCTCTTATGGGCTCAACGCCAAAGACTTCCCGTCGGCCGGCGTGCGCGCCGCTGCGGCTTCTGCCGATACGAACGGTGATGGCTCCATTTCGCGAGATGAGGCAGCGGCGGTTAAAAGCCTCACGATTACCGAAGGTGGCGAAATATACGGGTTTGAGCCGTTTCCCAATCTTGCTGAGCTCATCCTCGATTCTGATGGCATTACGTCGGTAGATGTAACCAGTGCCCCGCGCCTTCAAACGCTTTCGGCAACAAATGCTGCAGGGTTGAGCAGCGTCGTCGTGGGCGGCAACGAGAGTTTGTCGCGCATAGATTTGCAACACACCGCGTTGTCGTCAATCGATCTGTCGGGAGCTGCGCATCTTGAGGCGCTTGCGCTTGCCGATTGTCCCCTGAAAAGCATCGACGTCTCGCATTTAACCAATCTGGTCGCCCTCAACCTTTCTCGCACCGACATTAAAACGGTTAACGTTGCCGGTTTGACCAATCTTTCGTCTTTAAGCTGCGATGGGGACGTGACGGTTGAGAACATTTCGGATACGTCGATGCAAACGTACTGGACGGTTCTTGAATTCCAGAACAACGTGCCTGCCTTTGGGCCGCTGCCGCGCCAGCGCGTGCAGATGAAGGCCACCTACGACGAGCGCAATCGATTGGAAAGCGTTACCTACGAGGATGCCGGCAGCTTTGTGGCCACACCTATGACGGTTGAATACAGCTACGATGACGCGGGCCGTTTGGTTGAGGCGCGTTTCGCAAATGTAAGCGATTCCGCGAGCGCGCTCGCGGAATGCGTGTGGACCCTTGAATACGACGATGCGGGCCGTTTGGTGGGGGCGAAAAACGACGCGGGCTGCAAATGCACCTACGCATATGACGCCGAAGCACGACCGACCTCGTTCGTTATGTATGCGCCCACGGGGGCTATCGAGCGCTACGAGTTTGCCTACGACAAGGCAGGGCATCTTGTATCGATGGTGAACAACGCCACCCAGGAAACCGTGTACGCGTACAACGACAAAGGTCAGCTCACGGCAGCTGCCGTCTTCTCGTCAACGGGGTCAAGCGCAAACACGCGTTCCCAAGGCGATTCGTCATCATCATCATCTTCGTCTTCACAGGATGCCACCGCGGATGATCAGGGTTCGTTCTTTAGCAACGGGCTTTCCGGGCAGCACGACAGCTCTTCGTCTTCCGCAGGCCAAAGCTCTTCGTCGGGCAGTGCGCAAGGCAATGCGCTTTCACCGCGCACGCTTGCGGCAACCGCGCAGCAAACGGAAACCTATGCGTACGAATACGACGAAAATGGGCTTTGCATTCGCTGCGAGTACGCTTCGCTCAAAAACCCTGTTGGCTCGTATACCGAGGTGTATTCCTACGCCGCCGATGGTTCGCTGCTCGATGCGCAGCGAACCACGAAATCGGGCGACGTCAGCTGGAATTACCTGTACCACGATATTGCGTCCGCGCAATATGGATACGCGCCTGATGGCACGCTGACTTCAGGGTCGCTGACGCGTGCAAGCCAGTCGGAAGGCGCTCACGAAACATACGCGCTTCGCTATCAACGCACGTACGCAACTCCCGAATATGCGCCGAATATGTCCATTTGGCAAACGGCTTATCCGCTGGCGTGCCTTATGGACGATGGCACATCGATAGTTTCCGCCATTTCAAACGGCCAATCGCAGCTTACGCCTTGGGCCCGCCTGCCCCATGTGTACGACATGGTGTTCAATCGCTCGACAGTGTTGTTCGGCGCTGCCGCAGGGTAATAAAACAAACTGCGATAGCAAACAAAAACGCCGATCGAAATCGGCGTTTTTAATTCTGTTGCGATTGCGCAGGGGAGTTAGAGTGCCGTAGTTTCTGCAGGGACGTTTGCGCTCTCGTTCTCTTCGTCGTCCCAGGTTTCGTCATCGCAAAGGAAGCAGGCATCAATAACGCCCGTAAGGGTTTCGGTAAGGTAGGCCTTCATTACCGTGAGGGCGTCCCCTTCGGCATCCGCGATAACTTCAATGCCGTCGTGGCACAAAGAGCCGCACAGGGAGCACTCGATTTTTCCTGCGATAAGCGTATCCACGTTGATTGCATGCAGCAACCCGATGAGCTCATCGGTGCTTTTGCCAATAGCGGGAAGATTCCGGGAATCGACGATGACGCCGCGCTCGACGGTGTAAACCATATAGCTCGATGTTTGCGTGAAATAAGGCGCTACGTTCAGCCCGCTGCATGATACGGCAACTATCACAGTATTCTCCCTTCTTGCCAAACATTACGGTAATGCTCTTTTTCGCAGTTTGGAGTGGATTTTTTGCCAGCGGGGACAAAAACCTGCTCAGTGACACGAAACGTTTGCGGCAATCGGTTTTTGTGTCCGATTCGCCTTTCTTTCAGAAGAGATTACTTCGCTTTGTGCAACTTCGCGTTGCGCGCTTTTTCCTGCGGTCGATTGCGCGATGCGCGTTTGCCTGGATTGCGCCCTTTTCCGTTGGAAACGCTTTTGCCCGTTGGCTTGTTGCCTTGCGTCTTCCGCTTCTCCTTTTTTGCCATGAGGCGTTTTGCTTCTTGGATTTCGGGGTCGCGTTGGGCCTTTGCGCGGTTAGCCTTTTCTACTGCGGTGCTTTCAGCCGCCGCAAGGTCGAAATTGTCCAGAACCATTTCAGGTATGGTGCGCTTGATGTGCTTTTCTATTGCGCGAAGGGCATCGGCGGTGTCGGGCGAAGCGAACGAGACGGCAAACCCGGCCGCTCCTGCTCGCCCGGTACGGCCAATGCGGTGTATGTAGGCATCTGGTTGCGCGGGCAAGTCGTAATTCACTACGTAATCAACCTCTTCGACATCGATGCCGCGTGCCAGCACATCAGTGGCAACAATGATGGGCGTCTCGCCTGCGCTGAAACGTTCAAGAGCGCGTTTGCGCTGGTTTTGCGTTCGGTTGGAGTGGATGGCCTCGGCGGTATAGCCAGCCCGCTTCAGGCGGCGGCACACGGAGTCGGCACGGCTGCGCGTGCGTGCGAACACGATGACGCGATGTGCGCCATGGCGTTCGAGCACAGCGTTCAGAAGCGTTGGTTTGAGAGCTGCCGATGCGTGGATCACGTATTGGTCAACGGTGTCTGCGGTTTCTCCCTTGCGGGCAATTTCGATGGCGACGGGATCCTTCAAAAGCGACTTCATGTTCTTTTCGATGGAGCGATCTATGGTCGCAGAGAACAGCAGCGTTTGGCGTTTTGCGGGGCAAGCCGATACGATGCGCTTCACCGCTGGAAGAAATCCCATATCAAGCATGCGATCTGCTTCGTCGAGCACCAGGATGCTCACGCTATCGAGTGAAACGGCGCCCTGGTCCATGAGGTCGATAAGGCGCCCTGGTGTGGCAATGAGCACATCGACGCTGCTCCTGAGCGCGTTGATCTGAGGTTTGTAGGATACGCCGCCCACTACGGTAAGCACGCGATGATGGGTGAAAGAGGCAATGGAGGTGCACACATCGCCAATTTGCTGTGCCAACTCGCGCGTCGGCGTGATCACCAGCATGCCCGGACCCGCTTGCGGATAGCTTTTTTCAAGGTTGTTCAGTGCGGGCAGGGAAAATGCGGCGGTTTTGCCGGTACCTGTTTTCGCGGCCGCTATGATGTCGCGCCCATTGAGCACTTCGGGAATGGCACGCTGTTGGATGGGTGTCGGTTCGCTGTAGCCCAAATGTGCAACAGCGGCAAGAAGTGGCTCGGACAGTCCGAGTTCGTCAAATGAGTTCAAAAAGGGTTCCTTTCAAGTGCGCAGCTGGATTTAGCGCACGTGGGCGGGTCTGTCGCCCCAGTACACGCAGAAGAAGTGCTTTTTACGTTGGGGGCTTTGCGTGGCGGGAAGGTTTTGCTTTGAGAGCCTTAGTGCGGCTTCGGCTATATCGCGTGCGGCATTCGGTTTGCGAAGGAAACGGCCGTTGTAGAGCATGGCGTTAATGCTTTCGGGGTCGTTCATAACGTAGCGCAGCGCGTTGAGCAGCTCGCGCCACGTGGTCACGTGCATGGCAGCCGAGCGCGCCGTCAGCATTTCGACGTTCACTTTCTCCTGTCCGTAGGCGCGACCAACCAAGATCATCGGCGTTTGAGAGTATAAACACTCGGTTACCGTCAATCCGCCCGACTTGCAAATAACCAGATCCGAAGCCGCCATGAGCGCGGCCATTTCGTCAACGTAGC
The DNA here is from genome assembly GCA_045545435.1 of Eggerthellaceae bacterium. Lineage (GTDB taxonomy): Bacteria > Actinomycetota > Coriobacteriia > Coriobacteriales > Eggerthellaceae > UMGS1502. The sequence goes on from JAZQAV010000216.1 coordinate 7,146, forward strand.
CGTGCACCTCAACGTTTTCCAGGCCGTATTCTTCGCATTGACGTTCGAGATGACGCTTGTAGTCGTCGTCTTTGCCAGCAATGAGAACAAAATGCAAATTGTCCAAGGTGTGGCAATAGGGCAGCAGATTGTCGAGAGCCGAGCGGAAATGCTGGTACGGGCGGGGGAGATGGGCGCCTGCCAAGGCGAGCACGATGTGCTTGTCGCGGGGCAACCCGAATTTCTCGCACATCTCATCGCGATCATATGTGCGGCGGAAATCTTCGCGCGCCGGAATTCCCGTGATGAGGATGCGTTCGTCTTCTATGCGTCGCGCGCGCAGCGTTTCGGCCATCGATTCGGTTGCCACGCAGAACAAATCGGTGCCGCGATGCGGCCACAACCCTTCGGTTTCGTAGTCGGTGGGCACGCTGATCACGGGGAAGCTTTGGCCGGTGAGCATGCGCGCGGCCACCGCCGCGTTAGCTCCCACGATATGCGTTGCAACAATGGCGAGCGGTCGCTTTTCGGCAACGTAGTCGGTGAAGGGCTTGAACATAGCGTGTGACCAGATGGTACCGCCGCCCCATAAAATGCGCCCCGTGAAAACAAACCGCCAGGTAAGGTCATAGAACGGTCGTGAAGCTCCCGTAAAAAGCGAGGCGGTGCGATCGCCATCGAATTTGTGGTAGCCCCAATCCAGAATATCGACCACCTCTATTTCAAGGTCGCTTGGAACAAGAGCGTGGTTTTCCTTCTTGAGCAGTTCGAAGGCTTGGGCAATTGAGTTGGCGGCACTGCGATGCCCCGACCCAACGGATGCGTGGACGACTAAAACCAGGTTGTTTTGAGGCGTGGGGGCATCGGTGGGGACAAGTGCGGTGACGGGCTGCGGCTGTATTTCGGGCGTCTGTTCGACCATGCCCTTATCATATCGTAGTGTTGTGCAAAGCTCGTGGGCAAAGGAAGGAAAACGAAACCCGCATACGAAGGCCTCGTGCAAGGTTGGCTTGCGAGCAATAAAAAAGCTCCCTAGAAAGAGAGCTTGAGAATTTGATGGTGCCCCCAACGAGAATCGAACTCGTGTCTCAGCCTTGAAAGGGCCGCGTCCTAACCTCTAGACTATGGGGACGTTTGAACAGCTTGGCTATTATCGCAAAGCTCGGCTTTCTTTGCAAGTGAAACGATGCGGTGTTTTGTGGGGAGTTTGTTAAGGCGGACGCCACGTTATTCAGAGTTAACCCCAAAACCATACAAAGAAATGAATGGTTTTGCACGAATATGAGACCGATATTCAACAAGAGATAACCAAAACTTAACACTCGTATCCGATTGGCGTTTCAGGGTCACGGGACACGCGCTTTTACGGTAAAGTTCTGTCTCGCCGGAAGACCTCGTGTTGCTGCTGGGAATCGCAAACGGCCTCAACATTTTGTCCCCTCGACCGGGATCTTCCGGCACCGTATGCGCATGTTCGGCGCCGTGAGTGCTTGTTTTTTGGCCGCATTCGTCTGAGGCGTTGCATCTGAGTGCCGGGCGCAGGACACTTATGCGCTGTGGGCGCATCTGGCTGCTATTTCCTTTTCTTGGTCAACCTCTGCACGGTTCGTGCCATCGTAACGTGCGGCTCGCGTTGGTGTTAAAGAGCTGCTCGCGCTGGCGTCAAGCTGCGCTTATGCGGGAATCAGGCTTCCGCTCACGGGACATCAAACGCTGGTTACGCGGGCGCTAAACGCTGCTAATCTGCGTTTGTGAGCCCGTACTTTTCGTACGCTGCCGTTACCGTGAGCTCGTAGTCTTTGCGGTTGCCTTTTACCACGGTGTCCAAAATGAGCCCCGATGCAAGCGAGAGCGCCGAAAGAACCATGAAGGCGATGGTTAAAAGCGCCGTTGGGAGTCGAGGGACCAAGCCGGTAGAGGCAAATTCCACAATAAGGGGCACGCCGCACAGCAATGCGATGATCAAAAACAGCACGGCAAGCCATCCGAACAACGCTAAAGGTCGGTAGTCTTTGAACAGCGACATGATCATTCCGAGCACTTTCATGCCGTCGGAAATGGTGTTCAGTTTCGATTCCGACCCTTCGGGCCTGTCGCGGTAATCGATGGGAATTTCAACGATCCGCCATCCTTTGTCGACGGCATGGATGGAAACTTCGGTTTCAATCTCGAAACCACGTGAGGTGATGGGCAGCGTTTTGGCGAACACTTTGTTGTACGCGCGATAGCCGGTCATCACGTCCGAGAAATCGAATCCGTAAATCCATTTGATAAGGGCGCGCACCAGGTTGTTGCCAAATCCATGGAAGGCGCGATCGTTCTCTTTGCCATAGCTTCCGTTGGAGAGTCTGTCGCCTACGGTCATATCCGCTTCGTTGTTTATGAGCGGGAGCAACAGCTCGGGGGCGGCTTCGGCCGGATAGGTGTCATCACCGTCGACCATGATGAAGTAGTCAGCGTCGATGTCGCGCGTCATTTGGCGGACCACGTTGCCTTTGCCCTGTCGTGTTTCCTTTCGCACTACGGCGCCATGTTCGCGCGCTATGTCGGCAGTGCCATCGGTGGAATTGTTATCGTAGACGTATATGGTTGCATCGGGCAGCACGCGTTTGAAGTCGTCTATCACTTTTGCGATGGTAACCGATTCGTTGTAGCAGGGAACGATTACCGCAACGCTGCCATATTCGGCCGTTTCAAATGGGATCATAATGTGATTGCGCTCTCTCTTGGTAAGTGGTGCCCTAGGCAGGATTCGAACCTGTGGCCTTCTGCTCCGGAGGCAGACGCTCTATCCACTGAGCTACTAGGGCACGATGGGGTGATTATACGCTATCATGGGCGCTGATTCTTGTTTTCGCGAAGGATTCACAGCTAAACGAATGCAAACCGACCGATGTTTGCACCAACGGTTGTAAGGCGGGTTAACTATGACGGTTCAACAGGTGGCCATTGAGCGCATGGCCTATGGCCCTGAAGCGATAGCTCATTTAAACGACGGCAAGGCGGTGTTTGTGGAAGGGGGAGTTCCCGGAGACGTTGCCACCATCGAGGTGATTTCGGAAGAAGCCTCATTTGCGCGCGCGAAGGTGGTTTCCATTGACGAGCCGTCCACGGATCGCGTGAGTGCGCACAGTCCTTTTGATGCGCAGACAGGCGCAGCTCCCTGGCAGCATCTTTCGCCTGAAGCTCAGCTTCGCGAGAAGCGCGACAACGTGGTTAACCAGCTGGTGCGTGTGGGACACCTTGACGCCCAACGTGCACAGGAGCTGGTGGCTTCCCCCTTGCGCTCGAAGCGCCAATGGGGCTATCGCAACAAAATCGAACTGGGCGCGCAAACCAAACCCGATGGCTCGCTTGATATCGGGTTTTACCGTGAGGGCACCCATGATTTGGTCTCGGTTGACAAAACGCTTTTGGCGCACGATGCCATCCAAAAGGCTCCAAAGGCATTGCGCGGTGCAATCCGTTATGCGCAAGGCAACAAAGACCAGGGAATCTACCGTATAGGCGTGCGCCATTCGTTGGCGACAGGTGAATTGGAGATAGCGCTTTGGACTGCTCCTGGAGCTTTCCCACGCGCGCGTTTTGCTCAGGTGCTGGGATCGGCTCTGCCGGCAACCAGCATCGTGCGCGTCATGGCCGATGCGGGCAAGGCGCGCAAGGTAAAAGGCGTTGAGGTTCTAGCGGGACGCGGTTTTTGGCGCGACCAGGTGGGTGACGTGCGCTTTTCGACGCAGGCAACCTCGTTTTTCCAGGTGAACACCGCGCAGGCGGCAAAACTGGTCGAGGAGGTTATCCGCGGTCTTGGCGATGTTGACGGGAGCTACGTCGCCGATTTGTACGCTGGTGGGGGCACCTTCTCCATTCCGCTGGCTTTGGCCGGCGCCGATGTGGTGGCCATCGAGTCGGCGGGTTCGTCTGTGCGCGATCTGCGCTTCAACGCTAACTACAATGGAGTTGACCTTGAGGTGGTGGGTGGCGATGCCGCGCGCGAGCTCAGGTCGTTGGGCCAGCTTGATGCGCTGGTGGTTGATCCCCCGCGCGCAGGTTTGGCCGAAAGCGTGCCGGGCGATATCGCCGCAGCGTTTCCCGTGCGCATTGCGTATGTGAGCTGCAATCCGTCCACCTGGGCGCGCGATGTGCAGCGCTTGGAAGGGCACGGATATCGTCTTGAGCGCGTTGTTCCTGTGGATTTGTTCCCGCAAACGTATCACGTTGAAGTGGTGAGCATTTTTGAGCGGGTCTAAACAGCCTTGCCCCTGCACCCGAATGGCCCTTTTTGAAGCTGCGACCTGAGGATGTTATAAGGTTTTTACTTATGAGGGCCTGCATGCTGCTACAATTTTGACATATGCATAGTATCGCACTAGGTGCGTAAACCAGTTAAGCGTGAGAACAGGAGGAGCCATCGTGGCCCTGTACACCCCAAAATATCAGCCTACGGGCGAAGAGATTGCCGTATTCCACACCACGCAAGGTGAAATTCGCGTGCAGCTTGCCGGCAAAGACGCTCCCATCCATGTGGGCAATTTCGTTGAGCTGGCTCAAAAGGGCTTCTACAACGGCATCAAATTCCATCGCTATGTTTCCGGGTTCGTCATCCAGGGCGGCGATCCTCAAACGCGCACCATGTCGGCCGATGAGGTTGTTCGTGGCGTCAACAGCATGTTCTCGCGCCTTGGTTCGGGTGGTCCGGGATACAGCATCAAAGCTGAGTACAAAACCAATCCCAACAACCGTCACAACGATGGCGCGCTGGCAATGGCACGCTCCATGGACCCCAATTCGGGCGGTTCGCAGTTCTACTTCTGCCTAGGCCCCCAGCATCGCCTCGACTCCGATTACACGGTTTTCGGTCAGACCATCGAGGGCAAAGACGTTATCGAAAAACTGCGTGTGGGCGATGCCATTATCGACATCACCATCGAGAACGCTGCAGAATAAAGCGCGGCGAAATCATTAACGGTTCGAGCGAAGGACTTTAAATGAACAACGAGCTGTTCCAACAAGCGAAAGAGGCTTTGGCGAACAACGATTACCAAAGCGCCTTGGGTTTGTATACCGATTGCTTGCAGGATGCCGGAAACCCGCTCGCTCCCGGCGAGGCTGGCCTTATCTATCACCAAATCGGCAACTGCCTCACCAAACTCAAAAACCATGAGGGGGCTGTTGCAGCCTATACGCAGGCAGCGGCGGATACCGCCTACGATGCCTGCAGCACCGTCAATTCCAACCTTGGCATGTCCTATGCGGCC
>JAZQAV010000217.1:0-2873 GCA_045545435.1 Eggerthellaceae bacterium
GACGCGGCAGACGCGCGCTGGTTCACCCTTCATCTGGAGCTTGCTTCCGATAACGCCGACCCGGCGAAACAGGTGTTTCGATTGGTGGCTGAAGCGCGGGAAGAAAAGGTTGCGGCACTGTTCACGCTTGATCCGCACGCCCGCCTCGCGCCGCGCAGCATACCCGTCGATTCAACGGGCCTGGCGTTCGATCATGGACGTTTGCTGGCCGATGCGTTCGTGCGCATTGCTGCCTTATCGGCGGCGCTGTAAGGCGCTTGCCAAGCTGCGCTATTCAGTGAACATGTCGCAGTAAGCGACGAAGTTGCAGATACTGTTACCATAATGGGACAAATCGTACTCGCTGTAACAGGACTCAGGCTGCACGGTAACGGTAACCCAACCTCCTTCGGAGCTGGGTTTGTCTATGAGCACCGTCCAGCACAGCCCCCCTGTTTTTCCATAGGCACAGTAAAAGTGCGGGTAGGGATGCGTATTGTGTCCGCGAATCGTATCGATGTCGGGGCCTACTACGGTTTGGTAGGTGCAGCTTTCCGCAATGCTGTTTTCGTCTCCCAGGCCACAGATTGCTGCAATTGCTCCTGCGCTGGCACGATCGGGTGCAAAGCTGCCCGTTACAGCGTTATCTGCCGGAAGGCAGAGCCGAATTCCGTTGAATGCTCGTCCCTTGTTCAGAGGGTTGTCGGTTTGGTCGTAGCACATGCCGGGTATGTGGTGCGAAAAGGGGTCGGCTCCGAAATAGAGCAGCGTGCTGCCATTAAAGAATGTCGAATTACCGCGCCCTTGATCGTAAGGGGCTTTTTGCGAGAGTCCGCCATGGAAAACGAAGCCCTGGGATGCAAGGTAATCGGTGATAGATTCAACGGGCATGCGGTAATAGTCGGCGAGGTGGTAGACGTTGCTGGGATAAGTGATGTTTGCAGCAGGTGCGCCCGAATCATTTTCGGTGGCAGGGGCTACTGCGCTATCTTCTGCGGCAGGCGTGTCTGCGCTCGCCTCAGCGGTTGAAGAGGCTGCGTCATGTGAGCTTGACGATGTTTCAGATGCCGCAGTTTGCGTGGCCCCTGTACTTGCCGTTGCGCTCGTTGAGGCGGCTGAATTCGCAGGGCTTTGCGAGGTTACGTAGACGGTGGCGCCAACAATAAGGGCAAGCGCAATTGCCACGGCGATCGCGATGATCACGTAAGGTGCTGCGCTTGCCCTGCTCATGCTCATGATGCCGAACTAACCCCTGAAGTAATCGACGCCGCCTTCGATAAGGGGTTGGAAGGTGCGGTCGTCAATGTTTTTGTAAACGCCGTTGCTCCAGCGTTCGGTGTGTCCCATTTTGCCGAACACGCGTCCGTCGGGGCTGGTGATGCCTTCGATGGCAAGCACCGATCCGTTGGGGTTGGCGGCAAGGTCCATCGACGGATTTCCGTTTTCGTCAACGTATTGCGTGGCAATTTGCCCAGCGGCTTTCAGTTGTTCGACCAACTGCGGGCTGGCAACGAAGCGTCCTTCGCCATGGCTGATGGCCACCGTGTGGATGTCGCCAACGTTGCAACGCGAAAGCCACGGTGACAGGCTTGAGGCAACGCGGGTGCGCACGATGCGGCTTTGGTGGCGGCCGATGTTGTTGAACGTGAGCGTGGGGCACGTGTCGTCCATGGGCCTGATGTCGCCAAAAGGCACCAGCCCCAATTTGATAAGGGCCTGGAAGCCGTTGCAAATGCCCAGAATGAGGCCGTCGCGCTGCCACAGCAGGTCGCGCACCGCCTCGGTAACCGCGGGGGAGCGGAAGAAGGCCGTGATGAACTTAGCCGATCCATCGGGCTCGTCGCCGCCGGAGAACCCGCCGGGAATCATGAGGATTTGGCTGTTCTTGATTTCCTCAACCAGGCGTTGCGTGCTTTCGGCGACGGCGTCGGGGGTGAGGTTGTTGATAACAAAGGTGGAAGGAACGGCACCCGCTCGCTCGAACGCATGCGCGGTGTCGTATTCACAGTTGTTGCCCGGAAATACCGGAATGATAACGCGCGGTTTGCCCAGGTCTTTGCTGTAGGTGAGCGGCAGTTTGTCGGTATAGCTAATGGCTTCAACTTTAACGGGGTCAACGCCCACCGCTTCGCTGCGATAGGGGTACACCGGTTCAAGTTTTGCTTCCCATACCTCTTGCAGGGCGGCCAAATCAACGGTTTCTTGGGCGAATGTCCAGGTGTAGGCCGCAGACGTGGTGCCTATTACCTCAACGGACACGTTTTCTGCGCTCGGGATGCTTGCGCCATCGGCAAGCTCAACGTAGAACGAGCCATAAGCCGTTTCGAACAGTTGGTCGGGTGCCGCTTCAAGGGCAAACTCGATGCCAAATGAATTGCCGACGCCCATCTTGAACAGCGCTTCGGCGCCACCGCCAAAGCCAGTAGCCGAAATGGCAAGCGCGTCGTGGCTCTCAACAAGCTGTTCCACCAGGTTCATGCACGCGAGCATGCTTTGCTTTTCGGGCAACAGGTTGCACGATTGATAGCTGGGTGCCAGACGAACAACACGATGGCCTGCGCCCTTGAATTCAGGTGACGTCACGCGGTCAACGTTGCCCACGGCGGTGGCGAAACTTACCAGCGTGGGCGGAACGTCAAGCTGCTCGAAGCTGCCCGACATGGAGTCTTTGCCGCCGATGGAGCCAACTTCCAAGTCGCACTGCGCCATCAAAGCGCCCAGCAGCGAAGCGACGGGCTTGCCCCAACGGGCGGGATCGCTGCGCAGGCTGCCGAAGTACTCTTGGAACGTGAAATAGGCATTTGAGCGCGAGAAGCCGGTTGCCAGCAGTTTGGACAAGCCCTCCACAACGGCAAGATAAGCGCCTTTGAACTGGTTTTTCTCGGAAAGGTAGG
>JAZQAV010000218.1:0-3462 GCA_045545435.1 Eggerthellaceae bacterium
GTTCACCATGATGCCGAAGCGCTTCAGCTCTTTGGCTGCCTCGGTGGCGAGGCCCATAACCGCAGCTTTGCTGGACGCGTAGTGTGGATAGCCGCCAAACACAGGGTAGGGAACAACGGGGCTGTTCGAGGAAATGAGCACCATCTTGCCAGCGATGTCATGCTCCTTCATGTATTTGCTTACGTGCTTCACGCCAAAGAAAGCACCGTAGACGTTTGTCTCGAACACCAGTTCCAAATCGCGCTTGTCAAGGTCGTAGATTTTCGCGAAATTCCAGATGGCGGCGCTGTTCACGAAAATGTCCAGCGACCCAAACCTCTCGGCGGTGTATGCCACCAGGCGCTCAACTTCTTCTTCGTTGCGCACGTCGGCGCGGCAGAACGAAACGGAGTCTGCAAAGCCCTGGCCTTCGAACAGTGGCATGACGGCGTCGGCCTCGGTTTGGTCGTGGGAGGCCACCACCACTTTTGCGCCTCCTTGCAACAAGCGCAAAGCAATGTCGAAGCCCAAACCAGATGTGCCGCCTGTTACCAAAGCGACCTTATCTTTTACGGAGAACATGCTCTCGAGGGGACGAGCGGCGTCAATATAGCCCTTCATCATCGCTTCGTCGCCAGGTGAAAACGTCATGGTAAAGCCCCTTTCCGATAAATTAATGGTTGTGACGAGCGCCTCGGGAAAGACATAACTAGGTATACCTAAGGGGAAATGCGCCAGCAATGCTAATTAACTATGGCTTTAAGGAGCGAAAAACCGTCATTTTGACGGGTCATGCTCTTCTGAAAGGTTTATAGTCGTGATACGCGGGAAAGGAGAAGGCTATGTTGTTAAGCGCTCGCATTGTATTCGAGGAACTGCGCAAACATCATTCCGTTGAGATTTCAGGACCTCTGGTGGATGAGCTGTGCCTTTCGCGCCCTGAGTTTTACATGGACAACGAAACCGCGTTTTTATCCAATCACCTGTACATTGCGACGGTCGAGCATCTGCCGCAGCGGCCCGTGGTTGGAAAGGGTGCGGTTCTTATATGCATTGGCAAAAACTCACGCCTGAACGCTTATCGCGACAAAATTTGCCTTATTAACGTTAAAAGTCGCATTGATTTCTTCCGCATCTTCCAAGAGGTGCAAAACATTTACAACAAGTACGACGAATGGGAGCGCCTGCTCTACCTTGATCTTTTTAACGGATCGGACATTAAAAAGCTGGTGGAGGATGCGGGAACGGTTTTCGATTGCCCGGTGTTTGTTCTTGATCGCTCGTTCAAGCTGGTTGCTTCGTGCAGCATTGTCCCCGAGGTTCTTGGCCGCTTCCAGGGCAGGCAGGATTCGCTTAGCAGGAGCTCCATATCCGAGTACCTGCGGGAGTCCAATCCTATTCTGGAAGAGCGAAAGCCAACCGTGATCGAATTGCTGGGGCAAACGGTGCTTGTTGCCAACTTGTTCAATGATGCAGGCGACTACGAAGGGTGCCTCTGCCTTTACGCGAAGGATTCGCGCTTCCATGAAGGTGACCAGCTGCTGGTTGGCATGCTGGCAACCGTTCTTCAGCTGGCGATAAAAAACAACGCTTCAATCATCAACAGCGAATTGACGCCGTTGAAGTCCGTGATGCAGTCGTTGCTTGAAGAGCTGCCCATCACTCCTTCTCAGCGCATGGTGCTGGACGCCTCCAACAATAGCGACTCGTATGTGTGCGTGAGTTTGCGCAGCGAGAATGCCGCAAGCCAGCTTCCTTTTGGCTATGTGTGCAATGCTTTTTGCGAGGCCTTCGAGAACTCGCATGCATTCGTCTACAACGACTCGATAGTGGCGTTTGTTGATATTGGGGTCTATGCCGACAAAAACACGGGGGATTACGCGGGCGCGCTTTCGCAAACGCTGAAATCGTTTTTGTTGGAAATGAAGATGCACGCCGGTATTTCGAACGATTTCAAGAACCTTTTCGACATTAGGATCCATTACTCGCAAGCGGAGTCGGCCCTTGATATTGGCCAGCTGGTATCGCCTGATGAAAAGCTGTATTTCTTCGAAAACTACGCCCTGGTTGAAATGATCATAAACTCTTTGGGAGGCAGGCCTGCTCAAACCTATTACCCAAAGGGTTTGTCTGAAATCATGAGCCATGACGAGAAGGCGGGCATTTCGTATTTGGAAACCTTGACGGTTTTGCTCGAGGAGAACATGTCGTATTCGGCAGCTGCAAAGCGCTTGTGCGTGCACCGCTCCACGTTGGTCGATCGCGTTGAGCGTATCATGCGCGATTCGGGCATCGATTTAAAAGATCCCAACCAGCGTCTTCAGTTGGAGATTTTGCTTAAAGCGGCAGAAATAGAGCGCTACTTCCAGCAGTAAGAAGTGGATTTGCGTCCGCAGGGGCGCATCTGGTGGGCGTAATTGAACGATGCCTCCAACAGCAAGAAGCGGGTTTGCAGCCGCAAGGATGTGCAGGAGGCAAGGGCCACGTGGGCAAGAGCCGCGTCCGGTAGCGTAGCCGCTTGCGGCAAAAAACAACGCCCCGTTGCGCCGATGGCTGTCAAACGGGGCGTTTTAAACGTGTGGCGGCGGTTTCCGCCAAAGGTACTGCGTGCGATTACTTTGAGCAGGCGCGAAGGTCGGCGTCAAACTGATCCCAAAGCTCCTCAGGAATGTTCGACTCGGGGAACGACAGAAGCTTGCGCTGCGTCATGCCGCCAACAAGTTTCATACGGGGGTCGGTGGTGGAGCCGGGGGAGTACTTCTCCATAACAGCCCTGCCTTCTTCAGACCTCAGAATGTCTTTGACTTTGGAATCAAGCGAAAGATTACCCATGATTACTCCGTTCACTTTGCGGATAGTTGGCTTAGCTCTTTCCCGAGAGCTAACTGCAGAGTATTCCTTGGAGCGAACGCAGGCCACCCGACCATTGTCGGAATTATTAGTCGATACGGCCGTCAAAATGACGGCTGCGTTATTTGCATTGGCACGTGGGTACACTTGCGCTTCTGATGCTCGGCAGGGCCGTTGCGCGCGCTCTTGTTGGCCCCAGAGCCGCCAGAGATGTCTTAATGCTGCTTCTTGGCTTCTTCTTGCAGTCCGCTGAAGAAATCCGACGGCATTTGGTTAGCAATTTCGGGCGCAACGCTAAAGTCCCTGTCGGCGGCGTTAACCGCAGCACCGTCAACAGGGTGCTCCATGGCCCACTGGCGGCCGTAGCGGCGCAGTTCGTCTTTCACTATTTGGTCGTTCCACGGGCGGAAGCACTGGCCGTTGGGGATGCCCGGGTAGAAGTAGCCGCCGGGCAAATAGGTGTCCAGTGCCGTGCGCACAGACAAGCGGATGGCCTCCTCTGAGAGGCCTTCTGCATCAAGCGCGGGCCCATCGATGCCGCCGATCATGCGCAGCTGGTGGCTGCAGTTCTCGCGCGTGCGCTTCTGGATGTCAACGATGGGGTTCTGCGGGATAACGCCCTGCCAGATGTCG
>JAZQAV010000219.1:0-15176 GCA_045545435.1 Eggerthellaceae bacterium
CCAAGGAGTTGTCAGGAGCTTTTGTCTTCCTAAGACCGCTTGGCCTCCGACTTCGCGCGGCCTCATAGAGTTCTCGAACTACTGTAAAAACGATTGCCACTATTGCGGCATCCGCCGCTCCAATGCTTCGTGCTCTCGGTATCGCCTGACGCCGGATGAAATATGCACCTGCGCCGATGAGGGTTATCACCTGGGCTTTCGCACCATCGTGCTGCAAAGCGGAGAAGATGGATGGTTCGACGACAAGCGGCTTTGTTCGCTGATTGAGCGCATCAAGGAAGCTCACCCCGATTGTGCGATAACGCTTTCGGTTGGTGAGCGATCGCGCGAAAGTTACGCGGCACTTCGCCGTGCAGGGGCCGATCGGTACCTTTTGCGCCACGAAGCCGTGAACCCATCGCTGTACGCGGCGCTTCACCCCAGCTCAATGAGTCTTGAAAACCGGCTGCGCTGCTTGGATGATTTGCGCGATTTGGGGTACGCGGTAGGCGCTGGATTTATGGTGGGGGCGCCTGGTCAAACGCCGGAGCACATTGCTCAAGACCTTGCGTTTATCGAGCGATTCCAGCCCGAAATGTGCGGCATAGGGCCCTTCGTCCCTCACCATGCGACGGTATACGCAAACGAGCCGGTGGGAAGCGTTGAGCTCACCTGCCTATTGCTGTCGATTGTGCGCCTGATACGGCCAACGGTAATGCTGCCCGCAACAACGGCGCTCGAAACCGTCGATCCGCAAGGGCGCGAGAAGGGCGTTTTGGCAGGCGCCAACGTGGTGATGCCCAACCTTTCGCCGCGCAACGTACGAAAATCGTACGAGCTGTACGACAACAAAGCGTCTTCGGGAAGCGAAGCAGCCGAAGGCTGGGCCATCCTAGAGGCGCGCATGAAATCTATCGGATACGAATTGGCCGTCGATCGCGGAGATCCACGGTAGGGAGGCGAGTTGCCGCAAGGCGCTCCGCCAATGAAAAAGCGGGTCGTAGCAACAACGGCTTGTGGTAATGACAAAATGAGTCGCAACGTTGTGACGGCTCGTGAGAAGTGAAGAGCGAGTTGTAACGAGGAGCTAACTCGCAGTAATTGAGAGGGTAAGGCTAATAATGGCTGGATATGGGTACAACCCGAAATCGGCACGGGCGGATGAGTTCATTAATCATGAAGAGATTCTTGATACGCTGGAATATGCGCGCGAACACGCTAATGACCTCGATCTTTGCTATGAAATACTGAAAAAATGCGGTCCGCATTTGCGTCCGAGCACCGAGCATGGGGCCCTTATCACGCATCGCGAAGCATCGGTGCTTCTTGCCTGCGAGGACCCTGGCGTAAACGTCGAAATTTTGCGCTTGGCGCGCGAGGTGAAACGCGCGTACTACGGAAACCGCATCGTGCTGTTCGCCCCGCTGTATTTGTCGAACTACTGCATCAATGGCTGCTTGTACTGCCCGTACCACGCGAAAAACCGCGAGATTCCGCGCCGCAAGCTTTCGCAGCAAGAGATTTACAACGAAGTTGTTGCATTGCAAGATTTGGGGCATAAACGCCTTGCCATCGAAGCGGGCGAAGACCCTATCAACAACCCCATAGACTACATTATCGAGTCTATGGAAACCATCTATTCGGTTAAGCACAAAAACGGAGCCATCCGTCGCGTGAACGTGAACATTGCCGGTACCACCGAAGAGGAGTACCGCATGCTCAAAAAAGCCGACATCGGCACCTATATCCTGTTCCAGGAAACCTATCACAAAGAGAACTACCTGCATCTTCATCCAACCGGACCCAAACACGATTACGACTGGCATACCGAGGCGCATGACCGCGCGATGGCGGGCGGAATCGATGACGTGGGGCTGGGCGTGCTGTTTGGACTGGACAACTACGCCTACGAGTTTGCCGGCCTTATCATGCATGCGGAGCATCTTGAGGCGGTGTTCGGGGTAGGTCCCCATACCATCAGCGTTCCGCGCGTAAAGCCGGCCAGCGACATTGACCCCAACGATTTCGATAACTCGCTGTCCGACGACATGTTCGAAAAGCTCATTGCACTCATCCGCATTACGGTACCTTACACCGGTATTATCATCAGCACGCGCGAAAGCGAAGACGTGCGTGCGCGCGCCCTGCAGTGCGGCGTAAGCCAAATTTCGGGCGGCAGCCGTACCAGTGTGGGCGGTTATGTTGACGACGAGCGCCCCCATGACACCGAGCAGTTTGACGTGAGCGATCAGCGCACGCTCGATGAGGTGATTGGCTGGCTGATGGACAACGGCCATATCCCCAGCTTCTGCACGGCGTGCTATCGCGCAGGACGCACGGGCGATCGTTTCATGGAGTTCTGCAAGAGCGGGCAAATCCTGAATTATTGCCATCCGAACGCGCTTATGACGTTGGCGGAATACCTTACCGATTACGCTTCTCCGGAAACGGCCGAAAAGGGCTGGAGCATGATTGCGAGCGAGCTTGTAACAATTCCCGACGAGCAGCGTCGCAAGCTGTGCGAAGCCAATATCAACTCCATTAAAACGGGTAACGCGCGCGATTTCCGCTTCTAATGCCGCTGCGCTACGCCGCGGTAAGCGTTGCTATCGCGAGCATTGCCGCTGCGCTACGCCGCTGTGAGCCTCGCTGTCGCGAGAGGCGCTTCGAGCGCTCCCGCGGGGCGGCCTCTAACGCGGCCGCGGGCTCTGACCTGCGAGAGCCGGTGAGACCTGCGAATGCTGCAACCTGCACGCAAGGCACATGATGAAAGGACGTACCTATGGCGGGCTTAAATGAGACGCCTTCGGGCGAACGAGTGACCATCGGATTCTTCGGCGTGCGCAACGCGGGGAAATCGAGCTTGGTAAATGCGGTGTGCGGTCAAGACGTGGCACTGGTGAGCGACGTGGCGGGAACCACTACCGACCCGGTGCGCAAGTCGATGGAGCTGTTGCCGTTGGGGCCAGTGACCATTGTTGACACCCCTGGCTTTGATGACGAAGGCGCTCTTGGCGAGGCGCGTGTGGAACGTACGCGTACGGCCCTTGATGGCGTGCATGTGGCCATTTTGGTGCTCGATGCAACGCGCGGCGTTACTGATACCGATATCGAACTGGCGGGCTTGTTCCGCGAGAAGGACGTGCCCTTTATCGCTGTGTTCTCGAAGAGCGATTTGTTGGATGCTCCTTCCAGTGCGAACAAAACGGCAGATGAAACGCAAACGGGCGAGAATCAAGAGGGTCCGGATGAAGCGGCGGGAGAAGTTGCTAAAACCGCCGAAGCCCTTCTTAAAGGTGCCGTTGCGATAACAACGGCAAGCTCGCAAACGGGGGACGGCGTGCACAACCTTAAGGAGCTCATCGCCCGCGTTGGTGCCTCGGTAACGCGCGAGCGAAAGATAGTGGGCGATTTGGTTTCTCCGGGCGACACGGTTGTGCTGGTGTGCCCTATTGACGAAGCTGCGCCCAAAGGCCGCATCATCCTGCCGCAGGTTCAAACTATTCGCGATTTGCTTGATGCGGGTGCCGTGCCGGTGGTGTGTCGCGAAACCGAACTTGAGCAGGCACTTTCGGCTTTAGCGACGCCGCCTGCGCTCGTGGTCACCGATTCGCAGGTTTTCGCGTACGTGGCAAATATCGTGCCGCACGACATCCCCCTCACCAGCTTCAGCATTTTGATGGCACGCTATAAGGGCGATCTTGCCGTGCAGGTTGACGGTGCGCGCACAATGGATAGCCTCAAAGACGACGATGTTGTTTTGATAGCCGAGGGATGTACGCATCATCGTCAGTGCGACGACATCGGTACCGTGAAGATCCCCCGTCTCATACGAAAGCACTCGGGCGCGAACCCTTCGTTTGAATTCACCAGCGGACGTGAGTTCCCGCGCGATCTTTCTCGGTATGCGTTGGTGGTGCATTGCGGCGGATGCATGCTTAACAACCGCGAGGTGGAAAGCAGGCTGCAATTGGCCCATCAGCAGGGCGTTCCGTTCACCAACTACGGTGTTGCCATCGCCAAGGCAACGGGTATTCTTGAGCGTGTGGTGCGTCCGTTCGGCCTGAATAAAAACTAGCTTGTAATATTTTTCGGTGCTTACACGGGCATAACAGCGCGTACTTCGATACAATACAGGTTATGTTTATCGTGCATTCGCTCTAACAAGGAGGAGATTATGCCAACTATCACGCGCGATCAGGTGAAGGTTCCGGTAGACGTATCGCCGGAAATGCGCGAAGTGTACATCGACAACTACATGAAGGCTACGCGTGGAACCGGCAGGCTCATGCTGTTCGCCTGCGACCAGAAGATCGAGCACTTGAACAAAGACTTCTATGGTGAGGGCATCGATATCTCCGACAGCGACCCCCAGCACCTGTTTGATATCGCCGACCAGGGCGTTATTGGTGTTATGGCTGCTCAGCGCGGACTTGTTGCCATGTATGGCGCCGACTATCCAGAGATTAACTATCTGGTTAAGATGAACTCCAAAACCAACTTGGTGAAAACCGCTCAGTCCGATCCGTACTCGCCGCAGCTGTACGATTTGGACGCCGTGCTCGCCATGCGCGACAACGGCGTGAACATCGTTGGTTTGGGCTACACCATTTACCTGGGCAGCGAGTACGAAGCAACCATGATGGCTGAGGCCGGCGAGCTTATCGCCGAAGCACATGCCGAGGGCCTCATCGTCGTTCTGTGGATTTACCCGCGCGGCAAGGCTGTTACTGCCGAGAAAGACCCCGATCTTATTGCTGGTGCAGCTGGCGTTGCTCTGTGCCTGGGCGCCGACTTCGTAAAGGTGAACCCGCCTTCGGCTACCGAGACGCAAACGTCTGCCGAGGGTCTGGCCATCGCATCGCGTGCTGCTGGCCGCACCGGTTTGGTGTGCGCTGGCGGTTCCAAGGCCGATGCGCAGGAGTTCCTCTCCAGCCTGTACGATCAAATCCACATCGGCGGTTGCTGCGGCAATGCTACGGGCCGCAACATCCATATGCGCTCGCTTGACGAGGCTGTGCGCCTTACCAAGGCAATCAGCTCCATCACGTTGGCCGATTACTCGGTTGAGGACGCTATGGCCGTGTTCAACAGCGAGAAGGATTTTGCGCTGTAGCAAACGGTTGCCTACCGTCTGTGCCGCACGTGGCGCTAAGCTATAAGCTTAACGAAGGGTGTTGGGTGAAAGAGCCCAACACCCTTTTTTGTTTGCAGGCTGCATTCGTGTGAGATGCTTTTCCTGGTGACGGCATAGAAGGACCTTGTTGCTAAGGGGACCATGCACGAGAGTGCACGAGGGCTTGGAAGCGCGAGACCGCTTAGATATGGAAGGATAAAACCGCGCTCGCGGAGCGCTTGGTTTTGTTGGATAAAGTTAGGGCTCGCGGAGCGCTTAGAACTGGTTGTAAACGAAATCTGCCGAGGCATTTAACCCCGAGAACAGCAGAAACCAGGCGATGGCAAGAATGAGGACGAACGCAACGCCAAAGTACAGCGCCACGGCTGCTTTGGGATGCTGTTCGTGCAGGGTGGCCAGCATTTCCTCTACTGTCTTTGGTGCGAAGGGCTTCATGCGGCCTCCTTCTGTATGAAATTGCCGAACCCTTCCTCAACATCAAGCCAGCCCAACCAGCCGAGGTGCATGATGTCGCGCAAATAGTACGCGTCGTACTCGTGAACGGAAAGATCGAGCACCGTCGCATGCGCATCGGCGCAAATCGTGCAAATGCGCTCATAGCATGCCGCGCGCGTTTCCTTGTTCAGGCCTGCGTGATCGTACCAATAGCCGTTTGAGGGTTGCACGATAACGTAGGGCTCAAGTCCGCACTCCTGGCACAGGCGCAAAAAGCAGCGCAAATCGTCGTATTCGGGCGTTGCGGTAAGCGTTTCGCCGGCCATTTCGTTCGCGCGCGCATCAAAGGCGGGAGCAAGGTACTGATCCCAATAATCGTAAACGATGCCCCAGTCGTTGTTGGTGCACAGCTCTTTTGCTTGCTCGGTTGCGCGAGCGCGCAGTTCGGCGTAATTGGGCGCTTGCGTGCCAGATGCGGGGTCTTCACCCCAGGCGCGCACTTCCATAAGCGCCTGACGCAGTTTAAGATCGCCCATGGCATTGAAAAGGACGTTGTTCAGCACGTCTTGCGGAAGCGATCCCGTGCCCGCATCTATCATGGCCTGGTCGACGCCTTCTTCGGAAAGGCGCCTGGCTACGTAGGCTCTTGTTTCGTCGGATATATGGGGATTCGCGCAGAATGCATCGTAGAGCGGATACGAGAAGCGCATCTTGAAAATGCCCGGCTCAAGGCCGCCATCGGTGAACCACTGCAGCGAAACCACAATGGCTATTTTGTTGTTGGGCATCGCTTGCGCGTGCGCTCCAGCGGCGATGGTCATCCACAGGCTTTGGTCGTAGGCGTCCCCAATGTACATGAACTGATAGCCGCAATCGTATTCGCGCAGGATGTTGTCAGGGGCCGAAAGCACCGCTTGGGGGAGCGTTGCAAGCTCCGACGAACCAAACAGGTAATACGTGTTCTCGTGCGCGGCCTGCGCCGCAAATGCAACGCTTTCGGATTTAGGCCCCGAAACCACGTAGCCGTATTCTTTTTGGGCGTCAACGACGTTTTGCGCGGGCATGGCGAAGCTAACCCCTGCAAGTACGCAGGCGGCGGCAACAACGGCAAGCAATAATGCGACAAGACGTTTCATAAAGGTTCCGGGCTCATCGAGGTTGGAAGCGCGGTGCTGCAAAGTGCAAGTGGCTCTCGCGCAGGGTGCGCTTGTTAGAAGCGCTGGATGCCACTAAACGCACGTGCTCTTCACGCTTGGTGCGCTCGCTAGAGGCGCTCTTGAACGCGCGCGATAATCTTGTTCACCGAGTTCATCTCGGAGCGCTCAAGCTCGGTTGGGGCAATGGTTACGCCAAACTGATCTTCAAGCTCAACCAGCAGGTCGATGGCGCCCATGGAGTCCAACATGCCCGCTTCAAAAAGGTCAACGTCACGCTGCTCGTAGATGTCATCGGTATCGCACACCTCTGCGATGAGGGCGAGAAGTTTTTCTTCCATTACAGCTCCTATCTGTTAGCTTTGCTCAATTTTATAGAGGCACTTGGCCCGAGAACAAGGCAAATCCGAACATAACCAAATTTAACGTGACGAACCACGAGCACACTTTGAACGCGGTTTTGTCTTTGTTGCGTTTGTAGAATGCCGACTTTTGGAATACCTCGGTAAGAGCCAGCAGTATGCCATGATACAGGCCGTATGCAATGTAGCTGGGAGTAAGGCCGTGCCACAGTCCCATGAGGCCCATGTTCATGATGTATCCCATGCACGAGGCGGTAAGGCGCGACTTCACAAGCTTTTTGCGCCTGATAATGCGCACAATGCGCATGAACACGAAATCGCGCAGCCAAAACGAGAGCGTGATGTGCCAACGGTTCCAAAAGTCTTTGATATCGATGCTTATGAAGGGGGCGCGGAAGTTGGCGGGAACATGTATTCCCAAGGCGGCACCTGCGCCAATAGCCATCAAGCTATAGCCTGCGAAGTCGAAGAACAGGTACAAGCCATATGCGTAAGCGCTGCCAATTTGACCCAACACGATGGCGCCC
The DNA here is from genome assembly GCA_045545435.1 of Eggerthellaceae bacterium. Classification (GTDB taxonomy): domain Bacteria; phylum Actinomycetota; class Coriobacteriia; order Coriobacteriales; family Eggerthellaceae; genus UMGS1502. Next base: position 7,595 of record JAZQAV010000219.1, read on the forward strand.
GTTGAATTGTCACCAAGGGCTTTCGGGATAAACCACATGGCAATTGAGAACACCGACGAGCACACGAATTTGTAAAAAGCGCCAACGATGAACTGGATGATCCCTCGCCGCAAAAGGTCAATATATTCGCTGCGCGAATAGGTGCGGCGCACGTCCTCGACAAAAGGACGGCTGCGTAAAATAGGACCCGAGGTAAACGACGGGAAGAAGACCAGCATATACAGGTAGTCAACAAAGCTCAGCTCTTTGATGAGGCCATCATGAATCTCGATAACCACCTGGACGGCTTTGAAGGTAATGTAGGAGATGCCCAAAAAGCCCAACAGGTTTTGGTCGAACACCGCGCCAATTTTATAGATGATGAGCGGGGCGCATACGCACAGCATGGCGCAAGCGTACAGGCGCTTTGCGTGCGCGTCGGTTGGGTCGTGCGTTGTGCGCACGTGCAGGTAAACCCGTGTTGTAGCAGTTGCGAGCACCAAATAAAAAACGAACGCCGCAAACGAGCGGGCATCCTTGCTGAACAATAGCAGTAAGAAGCCAATTGAGATGACGAACCCATATCCGCGCAACGGTTTCTCCAGCAGGCCCAAAACGATTGCGGGAATAAGTGCGGCTGCCAGGAAAACGAAAAAGGCTGGATCGGTGTAGAACGTCATTTAAATGAGCTCCCGCAGACGGTTGCGATCCACTTTGTTGTTGATGTTCAGGGGCAGTTGGTCGAAGAGGACGATTTTGCGCGGAATCATGTATTCGGGAAGCGTTTCGCGCAACTGCTCTTTAAGGCGCTGCGTAAGGTCGAAGCGCGAAGATGAATCTGCGTTTGCGTTGCTTGCCTGCGCTTGCGGCGTCATGGTCACGCAAGCAGCCAGATAGGCGATGGAGCCTTTGCGCTCAACGGGCAAAACGCAGGCATCGGCTATGTCCTCAAGACGGCACAGCGCCGCTTCGATTTCGCCAAGCTCAATACGAAAACCGTGGAGCTTGACCTGGAAGTCGAGGCGGCCGTAAAAATGAAGCATTCCGCTTTCGTCGAGCACGGCTTTGTCGCCCGTTCGATAGCTGCGACGACCTTGGGCAAGCTGTTCGGGGCAGCTGTGGAACGCCGCTTCGGTAAGGTCGGGGCGGCCGTAATAGCCTTTGGCAACGGTGTCGCCCACGATGAACAGCTCTCCCGCCTCTCCGGTGGGAAGCGGTTCCAACGTCTCGGGGTCAACGATGAACAGCTGGGTGCCCGGTCGGGCATAGCCCACGGGCAGTGCCTCGGGCGCGTTCACCATTTCCTGCGTGATGGACGTGGCCGTTACCAGATCGGTTGACTCCGTGGGACCGTAGCCGTTAACCACCGTGCAGCCTTCAAAGCGCTCGAGCAGTTTGCCCGCCGTTTCGTTTTTGAGCGTTTCACCCACAAAGAAAAACGTGTCAACCTGGGGCAACAGCGCGGGGCTAAACGCGGGATCGCGCAGGCACATATCGGCGAACGAGCTCGTTGAGGTCCAGAAGTTCGTGCCGCTTGTGCGCAGGGCTTCGAAGGTGCGTGCGAGGTCGGCCTCGTCCTCTTCGGTAAGTGCGAACATGGTGTCGCCTGCTCCCAGGCCCAGTGCTAGGTCGGTGACCGAGAGGTCGAAGGAGAAGGGGGCGCGGTTGAAGAACACGCGCTGGCTGCAGGCGCCGTCCGCTGCCAATTCGCTCGCTTTGCCTGCGTTTTCGGCAGCTTTGGTGCCGAACTCATCAAGCATCCACTGCCAGAAATTGTCCATGCATTCGGCGGTAACCTCGACGCCTTTCGGGCGGCCGGTGCTGCCGGATGTGAACAGGACGTACAGCGTGTCGTCGCCATCTACTACAGGAAGCGCCGGTAAATCGGTGGATGTTTCGCTGGCGTTTGCTGGTGCGCAAAGGTGTTCAATCGCTTGTGTGTTTGAGCAATCCCAGCAGGCACGGGCGTGTGGGGCAAACACGGCAAGATCGCGCGCGGTAGTGTTGAGCGTCAGTGGTTTGTCCAGCTGATCCATGATATCGGCGATGCGCAAGTCGGGATACATCACGTCCACGGGCACGTAGGCGCGCCCGCTTTTTGCGCACGCAAGGAAACACGCGATCATAAGAGGCGATTTGTGGCCGTACACCACGACGGGTTTGCGCGAGGCATCCGCGGCATACAGATGCGCGGCAAGCATGTCGGAAAGGCGCTTGAGCTCGCCGTAGGTAATGCGTTCACCGGCACTGTTTACGAACGCGCAGGCGTTTGGCCTTGACGCGGCAAATCCATCGATGGCCTCAATGTATGCGCTCAAAGCTCAACGATCCTTCCGCTGTGAAGAGTGCGCGCTTGCGGGTTGTTCACGGCACGAGCGCGGCCGGTTGTAAAACGAGCAAAAGAAAAGGGTCGCGAGAAGCTCGCGGCCCTTATCATTTGAATGGTGCCCGAGGCGAGAGTCGAACTCGCACGTCGTTGGACAACGGTTTTTGAGACCGCCGCGTCTGCCATTCCGCCACTCGGGCGCAAAAAAGAATTATAGCGGATGACTTTTTGCCTGTCGAGGGCGCGAATCTGTTCTTACGGTGTGAATTATTTCGCGGTTTACCTGTCGCGCAGCATCGAGCGGCGCGCTGCGGTACGTTTTACGAAAACGAATCAGTGAGCTATGGAGGACATGAATGGAGCGCGGTATATCCAGCACGCCTTTTGACGACCTCTCGCTTGAGGACGATATCGAGCGTTACGTGGAAGAGCACTGGAACGACGTGCTTGCCGACATTGACGCGCTGGTGCGCATCGAAAGCGTTGAAGACCTTGCTACGGCGCGCGACGGGGCCCCGTTCGGGGAGGGCCCGCATGCGGCGCTTGCGTGCGGTTTAAACATCGCTGCGCGCATGGGGCTTGAAACCTGCGATTGCGACGGGTATATAGGCTACGCCGATTTGCCAGGCGAAAGCGCAACGCAGCTGGGCATTATCGGCCACGTTGATGTTGTTCCCGCAGGTCCTGGTTGGGATTTCGAGCCCTATCAGCTCACCTGCAAAGACGGCTACCTCATAGGTCGCGGCGTGAGCGACGACAAAGGCCCGCTGGTAGTTGCCCTGCATGCGGTGAAATTCTGGGCCGATCGCGCAGCACGCGAGGGGAGGAAGCTTCCGTACACCGTGCGCGTGCTGTTTGGTGCAAACGAAGAAACCAGCATGGCCGACGTTGCGCATTATCGCGCGCATTACGCCGATCCGGCTTTCTTGTTCACGCCCGATGCTGAATTCCCCGTTGGCTATGGCGAATCGGGCATTTGCTCGGGGGTGATTACGAGCGATGTGCTTGGGCCCGAGTCCGAACGCGTGATAAAGGAATTAGCGGGCGGTGTGGCGGTTAACGCGGTTCCGGGCTTTGCGCGTGCGCTCGTGCACGTTGATGCCGCATGGATGACCACGGCTCTCACCCGTGCGAACGCCATGCCCTCGATTTGCGCCGAGCAGGCAGAAGAAGAACTCCTGCAAATTGAGGCGCGCGGTAAAAGCGCGCATGCCTCAACTCCTGAGCTTGGCGTGAGCGCTATCGCGCTTCTGGTAGATGCGCTGCTTCTTTTGGGCGTGTGCTCCGAAAAAGAGGAACGCTTCTTGCGCTTTCTTTCCTCTGCGCTGTCGTCGGTTGATGGATCAGCAGTGGGAGTGTCCGCGGCCGACGAGCATTTTGGAGCGCTGTCCATGGTGGGCGGCATGATTTCGCTTGAAAACAATCGCATAACGCAGACGTTCGATTTTCGCTATCCCACCACAACGACGGCCGAAACCATTAAGGCGGCGTTTGCAGAACGTGCGGCGCAGGTGGGCGCTTCGTTTGCCATCGACCACGACAAGGCGCCGTTCCTCATGGACCCGCATGCGTCCGCTGTACAGGCTTTGCTGGCCTCATATAATCGCATAACGGGGGAGGGCGCGAAGCCGTTCGTGATGAAGGGCGGAACGTATGCGCGCCTGTTTTCGAACGCGGCAAGTTTTGGGCCTGATAAACCATGGGTTTCAAAGCCGGCATGGGTTGGATCGATGCATGGGCCCAACGAGGGCATCAGCGAGGAGGCCATGCGCGAGGCGTTCAAAATATACGCGCTTACCATCGGCAAATTGATGCAAATTGAATTCTAGTCGATTGGGCATCATGCATATCAATTGCGTAGATATGTAAGTACCTGAAGAAAATGTCGCGCTTATGTTCCAATTGGCTTATAATTGAAAAGTACGAATGGTTAAATTTATCCCTCATTGGTTGGATTTTGACCGTGAACGGCGTCTGGTTGCTCCTGTATAGCCAGCGCTGTAAGCAGTAGACGAGTTTTGAACCTGAACAAAGGAGTTCGCTGTGCTCAAAGCCATCATCGTCGATGACGAGGCTCCCGCCCGCTCCGAGCTCAAGTATCTTCTTGATGAGCTGGGAACCGTGGATGTGGTTGCTGAGGCCGCCAGCGTGCGCGAAGCCATCGAGAAATTAAAAGAGTACCAATGCGAGGTTATGTTCCTCGACATTAATATGCCCGAAGCAAACGGATTGCAATTGGCAAACGCCTTGCAGCACCTTCGTTTCCCGCCGGCGGTTGTTTTCGTTACCGCCTATAGCGAGTTCGCCCTGGATGCTTTCAAGGTAAACGCCATTGACTACCTGGTAAAGCCCGTGGAAAGCGACCGCTTGGCCCATGCGGTTGCGCGCGTTAAAGAAAACGTTGCGCTGCATGCGCAGGCACAGCATTCCGAGCGCATTCCCGTAGAAAAAGGCGGCAAGAAAATTCTTATTGCCATCGACAAAATTCGATTTGTTATGGCGCGCGACGATTACGCGTATCTGCAAACCGATACCGATCGCTATTTCTCAACCGTAAGCCTCGCTCAACTCGAGAAGCGCCTTGATGGTCACGGATTCTTCCGCGTGCATCGTGGCTATCTGGTTAACTTGGCAATGGTTGAAGAGGTTGAGCCGGTGGCGGGCGGTACGCTGCTGCTTACCCTTAACGGCGTCGACGACAAAATTCCGGTATCGCGTCGTCGTGTGTCAACGCTTAAAAAGGCGCTTGGTTTGTAGCGAGTTTTTATTGCGGCAAGTACTATCGAGGAACCTGGGCTTGCCCGGGTTCCTCTTTTATAACGTGGCACACGCTCGCACGAACAACCACCTCGCCGAAGGTTCACGGTATTTCGGAGTAAAATATACGTAATTAGGGTACATTGGTCCCATAGAACGCGCAGAGCGCAACGTGCGGGAATAGCCGCTCGGTCAGACGGAGAAAAAGAGGCACCATGATCTCTCTAGAGCTAGAAAAGCTTTATCCATCGGGAAAAACGTTGGTAAAAGATTGCGTCGCAAGTCGTATCCACGCCAAAGATGCCTCGTTGTACAGCTTTTCGGAGAATGCTGAAGAGTTCGCTCGGAATTTTATGGGCTGGGCCGATTTGGCCAGCAACCCGCCGTGCTCGCCCGAAGGTATCAAGCGTTTTGCGCAGGAGCAAATTGAAAACGGCTTGAAAACGGTGGTTCTGGTGGGTCAGGGCGGCTCCACGCAGGCTTCCATGACCATTACCAAGTACAACAAAGTTGACGGCAACAACGTGGAGTTCCGCACGCTCGACTCCGTGTCGCCCATTCGCTTGCGCGAACTGTTTGCCAGCATCGACCCTGTTCACACGCTGTTTATTCATTCGTCGAAAAGCGGCGGAACCATAGAGCCTCGCTTGGTGATGAGCGCAATTCGCGCCCATCTTGAAAAGTTCATGCCTGCTGAAGAAATCCCGCGCCACCTTATCGCCATTACCGACCCCGGTTCGGCGCTTTTGCAAAAGGCCGAGGATGAGGGCTGGCTGGGGCTGTTTTTGGGTGAGCCCACCGTGGGCGGTCGTTACTCGGCGTTGTCGGTATTTGGCTTGCTGCCTGCGGCGTTGGCCGGTATTGATATCGATGCCCTGCTTGAGCACGCGCGTGCTGCCGAAGAGGCTTGCAGCGAGGACACCATCGACAATCCGGCGATCGCGCTGGCATCTTTCCTGTACGACGGGTACCTTAACGGCCGCGATAAGGTTTGCATGCTCACGCAAAAGCGCGGGCGTGTTTTGGGTCTGTGGATTGAGCAGTTGGTGGCCGAAAGCCTTGGCAAAGAGGGCAAGGGCATTTTGCCCAACATTGAGGTCGACTCGCTCAATCTTGCCAAAGATCCTGGTGATCGCAGCGTCATCATGTACCAAACGAAAACCGATTTGTGGGATGAGCTCAACAATTTCGAGATGAGCCTCTCGTATGTCGACCCCGCCATTCCGCGCATGAATTTCAAGATCGACTCGGTAGAAGACCTGGCCGAACACTTTGTGATGTGGGAATACGCCATTGCGATGTGCGGCTATCTTATGGGCGTGTGCCCCTTTGACCAGCCTGACGTTGCCTCTGCTAAGGCGGCCGTCTTGGATATTTTGGAAAACGGCCATCCGCAGCCGGACATCGTTGAAAACTTTATCGGCGACGTGCATATGGGCGAGGTCGAAATTGAGCTGGCTCCCTGCTTCAAGGGCGCCCAAACCCTTGAAGAATCGCTGCTTGCGCTGTTCGGAAGCGTGAAACCGGGCGACTACTTCGCGCTTAACGCGTTCGTGCCGTTCACGGGCGAATGGCGTCGTGAGGCGCTTGAGGAAATCCGTCACGATGTCGCCGACAAACTGGGCGTTGTCTCGTGCCTGGAAGTGGGACCGCGCTATCTGCACTCAACGGGCCAGCTGCAAAAAGGCGGTGCCAACAACGGTGTGTTCCTTATTGTTTCCGCAGATGAAATGAAGGATATCCCGTTGGTAAATATGCCGGCCGACAGCTTGGGGTCGCTTGCAAAGGCGCAAGCCTCGGGCGATTTGGTGACGCTCGCGTCGCGCGGAAGGCGTGCCGTGCACCTGCACCTGCCCGATAACGCAGGCGTGACGTTGCGCGCGCTGGCCGATGCCGTGGACAGGGCCTTGTGCGCCATCACCGTTACTCATGAGAGCGCCGAATAGGCGATCGCGCATGGTTGAAGCTCTTCAGATTACCGTTAAAGGCATTGTGCAAGGGGTGGGTTTCCGCCCCTTCGTCTATCGTTTGGCGAAACGCTACCTCATCACTGGCTGGGTTCTTAACGCAATCGATGGCGTTATCATTCACGCCGAGGGCGAGGGGAGCCACCTTGATGAGTTCGTGCTCGAGATTTCTGACAACGCCCCGGCTGTTGCGCACGTCGAACGCATTCTTATTAAGGAAGTGCCGCTCGAAGACTACACGACCTTCGAGATTCGCTTCTCTGACGACGCGCAGACGGCCGATACCACGTTGGTGTCTCCCGATCTTGCAACCTGCGACGATTGCGTAAGCGAGCTGTTCGATCCGCAAAATAGGCGCTATCGCTATCCGTTTATCAATTGCACGAATTGCGGCCCGCGTTTCACCATCATTGACAAGCTGCCCTACGATCGCCAAAACACGTCTATGGCCGCCTTCGAGATGTGCCCCGAATGCGCCAGCGAATATCATGATCCCGCGAACCGACGTTTTCATGCACAGCCCGATGCCTGCTTTACCTGCGGTCCGCAGGTA